>JAIVHQ010000217.1 GCA_020200995.1 Flavobacteriales bacterium | reverse complement strand
GATTTCATCGACGGTAATTTCTACTATACATACGCCAGGCAGAATGATCTGGCAAATCAGAGTACTTTTGACCGAAACCTCAGGGCTTCTCTTGGCCTGGATCCCAACGGAACAGACTTTATTATGGTCGATGCCCTCGATCCGGACCAGCTCGATATTGATTTCTTCGGCGCTGATGAACTTCTGAATCAAGGAGCGGAATACGTAAGCTATTACGGTTACGACTACAAAGGGAATCGCCAGCGTGGAAACAGGTCTATTGATGACTTCTTTTCTGCACGTGACGAGTTTGGCAATCTGACCCGCGAGCGTGGCGCTTTTGCCCCTATTTATTATGCGGGATACATCATGGATAAGTTTGCTTTTGACGACATTGTTTTCAATGTAGGTCTACGCGTTGATCAGTTCAATGCAAATCAATTTGTTTTGAAAGACCAGTTTGTAGTGGGTGAGGCCCTTACAGTAGCAGATACAAGAAATCCGGACGGTGCTTTCTTTGTAGGAAATCACCCTGGTGTGGTAGGGGAAGACTGGGTAGTATATGTAGATGATGTAAACAATCCTACTCCAAACGCTGTGAACGGTTATAGAAGTGGTAATACATGGTACAACGCACAAGGTGTGGAAGTAGCCGATCCGCGCTCCCTCAGAGGAGCTTCGGGAATTGCCCCCCTGCTTGCCGATCCGAATGCTACAGGAGAAAATCTCACCGCCAATGCCTTTGAGCGGTATACTCCGCAATGGAACTTTATGCCGCGTGTTGCATTCTCGTTTCCGATTTCAGATGAGGCGGTCTTCTTTGCGCACTACGACATCCTGACGCAGCGTCCGACCGGTCAAAACATTTTGAATCCTGTAGATTACCTCTTCCTTGAAAACAGAGGTCAGAGAGCATTGAACAATCCAAATCTGCGCCCGACGCGTACCATCGATTACGAACTCGGTTTCCAGCAGGTATTATCAAAAACTTCCTCCTTGAAAATCGCTGCATTCTACCGCGAGACACGGGACGAGATTCAGGCACGACGCCTGCTTGAGGCTTACCCTGCCAGCTACACCACTTTCGATAACTTCGACTTTGGTACGATCAAAGGTCTGACCATGACTTACGACTTGCGCCGCACAGGGAACATCACCCTTCGCGCAGCTTATACTTTGCAGTTTGCTTCTGCTACAGGATCGAACGCCAACAGCGCAGTTAACCTAGTTAACTCGGGAGAACCTAACCTCAGGGTTATCTTCCCGACAGACCGTGATCAGCGCCACCTCCTGATTACCACTTTCGATTACCGTTATGGCGCGGGCAAAGACTACAACGGACCTGTGATCAACGGACGTCAAATTCTGCAAAATACCGGGCTTAACCTGGTTGGAACCTTTGGTTCAGGGACACCCTATTCTCAGCAACGTATTTCAACGGGTAACGCTTTTATACAACCAAGCGGTTCACCCCAGCTAGAAGGCACTGTGAATGGTTCTCGCTTGCCTTGGCAATTCAGGGTGGATGCTCAGATTGACAAATCCATCGAATTGACTTTTGGTAAGGATAAGGAAAAGCCTAAAAAGGCATTTTTAAATGTTTACTTCCTGATCAACAACTTATTTAATACCCAGAACATCATCAATGTGTACAGGTTTACAGGCAATCCGGATGACGACGGATTCCTCAATGCCCCGATATGGCAGCCGACCATTGAATCGCAACTGGATGAAGAATCATTCAGACAACTCTACGGACTGAAAGTGAACTCTCCATTCAACTTTGGACAGGCACGAATCATCCAACTGGGCCTTCGCCTTGATTTTTAAGACTGATGAAGCATTAAAACACCAAAATTATGAGACTGTTAAACACCATCATCATATGTGCAGCTTTTATCCTTGCAGGGGCCTCCGAGGTTGATGCGAGGGAATGGCTTGGACCAAAGTCCAATGAGACGCACAACAGTGTGAAGTCAAAAGCTGCGGGTTGCTCACCTGCGGTGACAATCACCGAATTTTACAGGAATAACGTGAGGACCGCCGCAGAGACAGGTGGAAATACCTGGTATGATCGACCCAATGGATTGCCTTATTACGAGGTTCCCGCAGAAGGAAGAAACCACGCCATCTTTGCGGGCTCACTTTGGATGGGAGGCCGTGACCCGGCTGGAAACTTGAAGCTCGCTGCAGTGCGATTTCGTCAAGAGGGGAGTGACTATTGGCCGGGACCGCTTACCATCGACGGAACAGCATCCACCATTCCTGAAACATGCGTTAAGTGGGATAGATTTTATCTGATAACCCGCCAAATGGTGGAGACCCACAGGTATTATTTCACTTTGATTCTTCAGGGGGTAGATCCTTTGACTGATCCTCTTTTTGAAGAGAACGGATATCAAATTCCACGTGAAATCATGGAATGGCCCGCACACGGGGATGTATCCCTAGGCCAAAGTTTTTTATTGGCACCTTTTCAGGATTTGCGCGACCCTGAAACATTGGAAATAGTGGAAGGAAATACTGCGGGTCTGTATGAGCCCGAGCTCGGTGACTATCCTTTATATGACCTCGACCAGGAGATCGATTGCCGCACCCGTTTGGTGACTGACCCTGTGCCTCTCTTTGGTGACTTTACCATGTATTGGATTTTTAACGACAATGGAAACATCCACACGGAATCACAGGGAGAGCCTATCGGTATGGAAATTCAGGCACAAATGTTTGGATTCACCACCAATGATGAGGTAAACAACATGACATTCTGTAATTATGTGTTGATCAACCGAGGTACCCTTACCTTGAACAATACATATTTTGCCCAGTGGGTAGACACCGATTTGGGAAATGCTAATGATGACTACGTAGGTTGCGACGTAGGTCGGGGACTTGGCTACAGCTACAACGGGACTGACTTTGACGAAGGCTCTTCCAGCGGCCCGGGTTACGGCGCCCAGCCCCCCGCCATTGGTATCGACTTTTTTGAAGGCCCTTACCAGGATGCCGACGGGATTAATAACCTTGTGGGGATTGGTGAGAACGAGGCCCTAAATGGTCTGGGCTATCTGGATCTGGATGCTGCCCCTGAGTTTCAGGACACCATCATCGACAACGAAAGATTCGGTATGCGCCGATTTGTATATCACTCAAATACAGGCCAGGGAGCGCCTCAACCAACCGAAGATCCCCAGATTGCTGTTGAGTATTACAACATGATGAGGGGAATTTGGAAAGATGGAACGCCCATGACAGTGGGCGGCTTGGGATACAACCCGGGCACACCAGCCGCAGAGACCGATTTTATGTTCCCTGGCACATCGGATCCCTTGTATTGGGGGACCGGAGGGCAAGACCCCAATTACCCGGATCCTCGGGGATGGACTGAAGCAGCGGAAGACAACCCACCTGGTGACCGTCGATTCATCCAATCCGCCGGACCGTTTACGCTGAGCCCCGGCCAGTTTAACAACATTACGGTAGGAGTGGTATATGCCCGTGCTCCGTCGGGAGGTCCTTTTGCCTCCGTGAGATCACTTCTTACAGTTGACGACAAGGCGCAGGCGCTCTTTGAAAATTGCTTCCGCCTTTTGGACGGACCCAACGCGCCTGAATTGACTGCCCAGGAGCTTGACAGAGAGATTATTCTCTACATGAGAAACACAAGCCCGCTGAGCAATAACATTGCTGAGGAATACACGGAACTCGACCCCACTATCCCGCCGTTTAACGAGGAAGGAGAGGCGAATGATCAGTTTTACCGATTCCAGGGATACCAGGTTTATCAGCTGGCGAATTCGGATGTTTCAGTTGCAGAACTTGACCAGCCTGAGTCGGCGCGACTGATTTTTCAATGCGACATTCGGGACGGGATCGAGCAAATCATAAATTATGAGTTTGATGAGCAGCTTGGTCTTCCCGTGCCCCGTGAAAGGGTCAATGGAGAGGATGAAGGTATTCGTCACTCGTTCAGAGTTACTAATGACCGCTTTGCTTCAGGAGACAATAGGTTGGTGAATTTCAAAATGTATTACTTCATGGCCATTGCGTATGGCCATAATGAATACGAACAGTACAATCCCGATCCGAACCGTTTGACAGGTCAATCGACGCCTTATCTGAGGAGCCGCAGAAGTGCTTTTGGAGAAGTGACTCCGATCAGGGTGATCCCTCACAAATCAAACCCAAGGGAATACGGTACCGTTTTGGCCTCCCAATACGGCGACGGTATACCCGTCACTCGTATTGAAGGGCAGGGCAACGGCCAACGCGCCATCGAACTGACACAGGAGACCATCGACGGTATTGCAGACAGCCCGGTATTTAAGTCAGACACTTTGCATTATTTACCCGGAAGCGGGCCACTTGACGTTAAAGTCGTAGACCCTTTGAATGTGGTAAAGGCAGATTTTGAACTGCGTTTCGTGCCATGGATCGACGATAACGGGGTTCTGATTGATGATATTGACCGATCACGCTGGTACATGGCTGACCTGAGTTCGCCGAATGACACCCTTGTCTTCAGTGAACAAACCATACTCCGCGAGAATGAGCAAATTATTCCCGAATACGGAATTTCTGTGACCATCGGACAATCCTTTAGCACTGAAGTTGAACCCTTAACTTCTCAAGCGAGTATTAGCCGTCTTCTTAGTGAAGATCTTTCATACCCCAGCGGACCGTCTGATTGGTTGACAGGTGTTCAACATGAAAATGGAGCTACTTTGCAGAATTGGATTCGCGCGGGGTCGACCAATGAAGAATTTAATACTGATGAGTATGAAGAGGGCCCTTGCTACCGCTTGCTAGGTCCCGACGGTAATCCGATTCCCGACGGCCCCATTGATCCTGGTTTTTTCAGCGACTACCATTTCGACCGCCCTGGTGACCCCACGTGGATAATTGATCCCCGCCAGGAATTCGCAGGAATCTTCGGTGGTATCATCGCACCGGCCAGGCTAGCGAGTTACTACAATTGTGGCACAGCTCCCCTGACAAGAGAAGCGCAAACCCGCCTTTGGGAGGGTGGGCGCGACCTTAGTCGGCAGAAGTCGCTTCATTTATCTTTTACGCCTGACAAGTCGCGATGGACAAGGTCTCCTGTGCTTGAAGCACAGGCTGAGCCGGCGCTGTCACAGGGCAATGGATCTAAGTTGTTCCCGAGGGTGGAGCTTTCTGTAGATAAGAATGGTAGAAATCAATTTCATCCTGATGTAAATTTGGATGAGGCAACCTACTTCGGTGAGCAGGTTATTACCCAAGCAGATCTGAATATTATGCCTGCAGATGAGGTCAACGCTTTAATCAGCGGTTTGAATGCCACATATTCTCAGATACAAACAGCTAGTGACCTGATAGGATTATCTGTTGGGATGGGTTGGTTTCCCGGTTTTGCTATTAATCCCGACAACGGTGAGCGGCTCAACATTATGTTTGCAGAAAACTCATTTCTGACCGCAGATAACGGCCGAGACATGCTGTGGAACCCGAGTGGAAGACTGGACGACCTGGCCACAGGCAATCAATACCTCTGGGGTGGCGAACACTATATCTATGTTTTGAACAATGATGCTGCCGCACCACGTTTAGGCATAGAAGGTAATAACCAGGGCAACCAGGGACCTGCTTTCGGTCCTTGGAGACTTGGAGTTCCGATGTACGATGGCGCCAACTTTGCCTGGAAGGCCTATTTCGGCTTGGGCGACAAGCTTGGATTTGACGAGGCGAATGATGTGTTTTTCACGAGGGTGAGGCGTAGGGTGCTAAACGGTTCAATGGAGTGGATCATGGTGCCCATGCTGGATGAAGAAGAAGCATCCTGGAGATCGCCGGAGCAAGGTTTGGTGCCGGGTGAGGCCGTAATCAACATCACTGTGGCTACCCCGTTCCAAAAGTACGCGACGGTTGCTGAAGAGCTCGGTCAGGACTCTCGTCCCTGGGTTGATCCGGAAACCAACACGGAACTCAGCATCAATCAATGGCGTCCTGCATATCATTTCAGCACCGACGGCTTGGAAACAATTAAGAACGATGACGTGACGGCTGAAAACGCCCTCGACATGATGGATATCGTTCCCAACCCCTATTACGCATACTCGGCCTATGAGAATAGCCGCGTTGACAACAGGGTGCGTTTCGTAAACCTGCCTCCCGAGTGTAAGATTCAGATCTTTAGCATCAATGGTACGTTGGTGAGAATTCTTGAAAAAGACAACAACCTGACCTGGCTCGATTGGGACCTGCAGAACGAACAATTTGTTCCCATTGCAGGAGGTATGTACCTCATCCACGTCCAGGCCCCGGGTGTTGGGGAGCGGGTGCTGAAATTCTTCTGTGCCACCCGTCCAACGGACTTGCGAAACTTCTAATTTCATTTACTGAGAGATCAACTGTCACAACATGATAAATACTTCTAAATCGACTTTTAAGGCAATAGTGGTTGCGGCTGCTTTCTTAACAGGTTTCTCCGCTTTTGGAGGCAATCCCGACAGAGCAGGTTCATCAGGCGGGATGCAGCTTCTGGTTAATCCCTGGGCGCGCAGCAATGCGCTTTCGGGAGCCAATATGGCCTCTGCTTCTCCTGTGGAAGCCATGCACCTCAACGTCGCCGGAATGGCATTCGTTAATAAAACTGAAGTTTCTGCGACGCACATCAACTACCTTTCAGGGTCGGATGTGGCCATCAATTCGGCGGGTATTGCGCAGAGGATTGGTGAAACGAGCGTTATTGGACTTGCAGTATCTGCCTACAACTTCGGAGATATCCGTCGCACCACTGTGGAAACACCCGATGGTGACGGAACATTTTTTAATGTCAACCTTGTAAATATTGGCTTGTCATACGCCAAGGCATTCTCGAACAGTATTTACGGTGGTATCACTGTGAAGGTGATCACAGAAGGAGTTGCAGATCTGAGAGCGACCGGAGTGGCCTTTGACGCAGGTATTAACTACGTTACAGGTGACCGTGATCAACTTAGGTTTGGTATATCTCTGAGAAACGTGGGTCCCCCCATGTCCTTTTCAGGTGACGGTTTGTCCTTTGAAGCTACTGCGCCGGCGAGAGATCATGCCCTCGCTGCTGAATTCAGAAGTGCAAATTATGAGCTTCCATCCTTGGTAAATATCGGCGCTAGTTACGACTTCCTGCTCAACGAAGAAATGTATATCACCGCCCACGGAGCTTTCGTTGCCAACTCTTTCACTGAGGATAACTTTCTCGTTGGTGTAGAGTACAGCTTTAAAGATTTGGTGTTCCTACGGGCCGGTCACTTTTTCGAAAACAATATTTTTGATGATAACCTGAGAAGGACAGCGTATACAGGTCTTTCATTTGGAGCAGGGGTGGATCTCGACCTCGGGAAAGCCGGGTCAAGGATTTCATTTGATTATGCTTACAGGGCCACCAATCCTTTCGGAGGAATTCACGCCCTTGGTGTGAGGTTGCACGTCGGCACGAAGCAGTAATCGATTTAATTCATATCTTTGTACCTATTGAGAAAGCCCGTTGCGGGTTTTCTCTTTTTTGGTATATACCTAAGGACTAAAATTATGTCGCAAGTCAATTACTACACGCCCGAAGGGCTTGAAAAAATAAAGAGTGAGCTCAAACAGCTGAAGTCTGTTGAGCGTCCCAAAATTTCTCAACAGATCGCAGAGGCGCGTGATAAGGGCGATCTTTCTGAGAATGCCGAGTACGACGCTGCCAAAGAAGCCCAGGGGCTTTTGGAGGCACGTATTGCTAAGATGGAAGGTGTAATTGCTAATGCGCGCATCATCGATGAGTCACGGATGGATACGTCCAAGGCCTATATCTTGAGCAATGTAACCGTAAAAAATCTTGGCAATAACCAGGAAATGACGTACCGCCTTGTTGCTGAGAATGAAGCCAACCTGGCTGAGAAAAAGATTTCAGTGGATTCGCCGATTGGAAAGGGACTCCTGGGCAAAGCTCTTGGTGAAATAGCCGAAATTGAAGTGCCTTCGGGACTTGTGCGCTTTGAAGTTGTAAAAATAAGCAGGTAAGTTATGGCAGGTTTATTTATGCGCATAGTGAACGGTGAGATTCCCTGCCACAAAATCGCAGAGAACGACGACTTTCTGGCTTTTTTGGATATCAATCCCCTGCGTAAAGGGCACACCCTGGTCATTCCAAAAAAAGAGATCGATTATATCTTCGATCTTCCTGATGACACCCTTAGTAAGATGATGATCTTCGCCGCTGAAGTGGCCCGAAAAATTGAGAAAGTAATTCCCTGTCAGCGCATCGGTGTGAGCGTTATCGGCCTTGAGGTGCCGCATGCCCACGTGCACCTCATTCCCATGGATGCCGTGAGCGACATGAACTTTTCGCGTCCCAAACTCAGCATTCCCGAAGATGAGATGGCGGCCATAGCCGAGTCTATCCGAAATACTTGATGCGCTAAGCGCTTTTGATTAGGGCAGTTTTCGCTTCGGATTTTTGGTAAGAAATGCTTTCCACGAACTGTAACCTCCCCCTCCGATCGTTTTTCCCGACTGCAAAGCATGGCATACTGCCGCCGCCAGCCCGTCCGACGCATCCAAATGCTCGGGGAGCTCTTTCATTTTTAAGATCGATTTCAGCATCGCCGCCACTTGCTCTTTGGAGGCATTGCCATTGCCCGTCACAGCTTGCTTGATGCGGCGGGGAGCGTATTCCGTATAAGGCACCGACCTGTTGAGCGAGGCGGCTATGGATACACCCTGGGCCCGTCCGAGTTTAAGCATACTTTGTACGTTTTTTCCAAAAAACTGTGCCTCTACGGCCATTTCATCGGGATGGTACTGCTCAATCAGCCCCGTTACTTTGTCAAAAATCACTTTGAGCTTCAGGGCGTGATCGGCGTATTTGGAAAGGTGAATCACCCCGTGGCTGATCAAGGTGAACTTACCCGACTGCGCGCTGATGATCCCGTATCCCATGATTGTAGTGCCCGGATCAATGCCCAGGATAATGCGTTCTGCCGACAAAATTTTACCTTTAGCTGCTAAATGTATAAAAGACTTTTCACAGCAGTGCAATCTCGGCGCTTCAGGCTGGCGCTTTCGGCGACAGCCTTGGTTGTGCTCGTTGTGGTATTTTACCGTTCTCGGGATTTTCTGACCGATGCCGTTTTCAGCAGCTCGATGCACTTTACACCGGCCTTTTTACTGATCTTCCCGCTCACTGCCGTCAACCTGTACTGCGAGGTGAAGAAATGGCATGCCCTGCTGGGCACCCGCGACCTTTCCTTGAGGCGAGGTTATATGCAGGTGCTCGCAGGTATTTGCAGCGGTTTTGTCACCCCTAATCGGATTGGCGAATTTGCCGGCAGGCTGGCTTTCCTTCCGGAAAAATTGAAGGCCAAAGGACCGGCCGCCACCTTTACAGGTTCCTTTTTGCAAGGGACGGCCACCGTGCTTTTCGGTGTATTGGGCCTGATTTTCTTCCCCTTTTTTCCCGAAAGGTTTACAGACCCCAAGGGGCTTTATGCAGCAGGAATCATTTTTGTATTGATCGTTACAGCAGTTTTCTTCATCAACAGCAGCAGTGATGCCAAATTTACACGCTTCAAGGCAGCGCTTCGATATTTCAAAGCCCTCCGACGCGCCGATCTCGTGAAGGCTTCGGGATGGGCAGTGCTTCGCTACCTGTGTTTTTCAACCCAGTTTGTCATATCGCTCTATTGTTTCGGATTTGGCGGCACGCTCTTCGAAGCATATACGGGAGTGTTCCTGCTGTATTTCTGCCAATCATTCATCCCGGGGGCGGCACTCGGCGAGTTGGGAATTCGCGAAGTCCTGGCCATGGTTATTTTTGGTGCTTTCCTGGAGCATCCTCTTCAGGCGGTATTTGCAGGGTTGACGGTTTGGTTGGCAAATATCGGGATCCCGGTGCTGGCAGGGGTGAGTATCACCGGCTTTTCTCTGCGCCATGACCATCGCTGACATCCGGTTTTTTCACGGAGTTGGCTTTGGTATTCTCGCCCTCTACGCACTTTTGCTCACGGCATTGCTGATCGCAGTCATTCGGCATTCAAGGCGCAGATATAAAGCAGTTTCCGTTGAAGAGAAGTTCACCATCGTTGTTCCGATGAAGAACGAAGCGCCCATAATCCGGCAAATCATCGCAAGATACAAAGGCACTTCTCTCGATGTTCTTTTCGTCAATGATCACTCCTCCGATCTTTCTAAACAGGAGCTCGATTCCATTTTCACCGGCGCCAATCTCCCGCTGCTCCACCTTCCCGATCACCTTTCCGGAAAGAAGGCGGCGATTCACTATGCTGCCGAGCGGGTGGCCCATCCCTGGATTCTGACGTCGGATGCAGATACTGCGCTGAGCCCTCACTTTTTGCAAAATCTGTCGGGCATCCTGAGCCCCGATAAGAAAGCGTATGTGCTTCCCGTTCGACCTGTTTTTTCGCCCTCAGCACTTCGGGCTTTTCTCGATCTCGAGTTTATCATCTTACAGGCAGTGGGCTGCGGCGCTGCTGCTTTGGGGTTTCCCCTGCTTGCCAACGGGGCGGCTTTTCTTTTTCGAAAAGAGGCCTATTTTGAATCTATGCAGAACCGCACTGATCTCCACATCCCGAGCGGCGATGATGTTTTTACCCTCCACGCCATCGCTGCTGCATTTGGGGGTGAATCGGTCGGTGTCATTCTCTCAGAAGGACCTGCGGCCAATGCAGGATTTCCGGAAAGGGCAGGAGCACTTTGGAACCAACGCCTGCGCTGGATAGGCAAGGCCGGGGCGGTCAAGGGCGGGGTGTATCGGGCGGTGGTGTGGCTCGTTTTTCTCGCCAATGCTCTCTTCATTGCGTCGCTCATCGATGGCGCAGTGAGGGGAGATTTCAGGTTTTTTATGGGTGCTGCCTTAGTGAAAATTGCCGGAGAGATTTTCCTCACAGCGTGGGGAGTTTCGTACTTTCGACGCGCGGATTGTCTGCGGTGGGTTTTGCCGGGTGTTTTTCTTTACCCGTTTTATTTTTTCGCACTCCTGATCACCGCTGCATTTTATCAACCGCGTTGGAAACAGCCCGCCAGTGAACCCGTCGACTGATCATTCGTATTCGCCCGCCCGCCTGGCATGGATGAAGTTCCTTTCTAACAAGCCTGCTGTGGCAGGCGTTGCCTTTATTCTCATTGCTGCGCTAGTCGCTGCGGGGGGAGGCTTACTTCGCCCTGACGGCTCACCCGATGCCAACAGCCAGCAGGTGGCCCTGGCGAGTAAACCGCCTGGCTATTCGGTGCAGGTCATTGCTGTCCGCAAAAATGAACGGGTGCCCGACCAACCTTTTTGGCAATCCATGTTCTTTGGCGGAAGAGACTCTGAATCAAATGAAATTCCCCTGCACTCATATAAGGTGCGCAACGACTCGGTGATTGGTTTTGCCTACGGTGGCGATGCTGACGTGGCAGGCCGTCCCTTTGCATACCATCTGGTCGACGTATTGGAAAAGGTCGAGGACGGTACTATTCGCAAGCAGGGTGATGTGTGTTCACCCGCCGCTTCGCCCTCGGCACCGATAAGTTTGGCCGCGATATGCTGAGCAGGCTGATGGCGGGAACGATCGTGTCTCTCTCTGTGGGCCTGATTTCGGTGCTTATTTCGCTCGTATTGGGCGTTTCACTCGGGGCTGTGGCAGGCTACTTCGGCGGATGGCTTGACGATGTGATCACCTGGCTCATCAATGTGGTGTGGTCTATTCCCACCCTCTTGCTGGTGATTGCCATCACTTTCGCCCTGGGTAAGGGCTTTGTGCAGGTATTTGTGGCCGTGGGCCTCACCATGTGGGTAGAGGTGGCCCGCGTGGTCAGGGGGCAGGTGCTCTCACTCCGCAACCTCGAGTACATCGATGCGGCAAGGGCTCTGGGCTTCTCCTCGGGTAGAATTATATACCGCCACGTGATTCCGAATGTGATGGGCCCTGTCGTGGTGATATCGGCGGCGAATTTTGCTTCTGCCATTTTGCTGGAAGCGGGATTGAGCTTTCTGGGCATCGGTGCACAAATCCCCATGGCGTCATGGGGGCAAATGATAAAAGAACACTACCCTTACATCACCACTTCGATGGCCTATCTCGCAGTACTGCCGGGCTTGTGCATCGTGGGGCTCGTGCTTGCGTTTATGTTGGTGGGCAACGGACTCCGCGATAGTTTCGACACCCGATCGGCAGGTTAGAAAATCAATAGTGCTGCGATAAAGATGACGGTGCCCGCCAGCATAAAATACACGGTGTAGGGCAAAATATCGCGCGCTTTTAACCCCGTGATTCCCAAAAGCGGCAGCGCCCAAAATGGCTGTAGCATATTGGTGATCTGGTCGCCATAGGCCATGGCAAGAATGCTTTGCGACAGTGAGAGCCCCATTTTATGAGATGCCTCGATGATGATGGGCCCCTGCACCATCCACTGACCGCCGCCGCTGGGCACGAGAATATTCACGAAGCCGGCGCTGAAAAAAGCGAAAACCTGATAGGTGCCGGGAGAGGAGATGTAAACGAAAAAGTCCGAAATGGCGGCACCCATGCCCGAACTTTTCATCACGGCCATAATGCCGAAGTAGAGCGGAAACTGAATGAGAATACCCGAGGTGCCGACAACGGCCGCATCGAGCGCAGCGCCAAATTTTTGAAGACTGCCGTGGGCAATTAATCCAAGGCCCAGAAAAATGAGATTGATATAATCAGGCCCCGCAAAGCTGTGGTCACCGACATTTCCAAATGCTATAATGGCTGCAGTACCCAGGCACAAACCTCCGAGCAAGAACACAGGCAAAGGATGCGAATCGGTTTTTTCTGCCAGGCCCTGAGGTGCTTCGAGGATCGGCGCCAGGTTGAGCTTGTCGACCTGAACCGGTTTGCCTTTAGATCGCCGTCCGAGGGCGTAACCTAAGCTCGGCAGGACGATGAGCAAAGCGATACAGACCGCAATGTTCATGGGGGCAAAAAGGGTGTCTGCCAGACCAATTTCGGCCGGCAATACGCCACTCTCGAGGAGTGCCGTGCTCTCCATGAGTGAATGGATGTGGCCCGGCTCAGCTGCCTTGATGAGTGCGCTTCCGCTGAGGCCGCCGTGCCACACCATCATGCCTGTGTATCCGGCTGCGGCAATCAGGGGATAGTTGATCGGCTTATCGAGCACCGTGGCCCTTTCGGCTATTTTTCTGGCAAAGATGGCCCCGAAAATCAACCCCAGCCCCCAATTGATAAGACCCAGTGTCACGCAAGCGAGACACACCACCGCAGCTGCTGAAGCAGTTGTATTTGCAACTGAGGTGAGGTAGGCCATGATGCGCTCGGCCGGCTCCGAAAGAGCCAGCACATGCCCGAGCACAAGAATAAGCATCATTTGGAATGCAAAGACAAGCATGGGCGGGCTCCACAGCCCGCGATACCAATTTTGCAAGGTGTTGGCGCTATGTCCCGTCAGGTTTTCACCCTCGGGAATAAACGCGAATATCGCGGTAGTAAGCACCAAAAAGGTCAGTGCTCCCGCGAGCGCAAAAGGGCTCGGGAGCACTGACCTGAAGAGTCGTTCAAACCGCGATGAGAATGACACGGATCCTCGCGAGGTTCAATTTAGAACGGCAAGTCGTCGCTGTCGTCCTCGGGCATGCTCACAGGCTCAGACGTGGGCATGGGCGGGAGGTCGCTGCCGGTGGGAGCCTGGGCTCCTTCGCGTTCGAGTCTCCAAGCGTCGAGGGAGTTGAAGAACTTTGTTTCGTTGGTCTTCGGATTGTTCCAGCGGCGTCCGCGGAGGTTGAAGTTTACCTTGATTTGCTCGCCTTCGTTAAAAGGGTCGAGGAGGTCAACCTTGTCTTGTACCAGTTGAAAAACGATTTCCTGAGGGTACTGGCTGCTTTCGTCGGAAATGACGAATTCACGCTTGCGAAATTTGTCGGTTACCTGTTCGGTGTCCTTCTTTACAATGAGCTTTCCTGAAATTGAAAACATATCTTTATTTGTTTAGTTGTTAAAAGTCAATAATGTGAGCCATGCCTCGTGCACGCGCCCTTGTGCGATGTGAGCAGCGGCTGATTTGTGCAACTCCTCCTCCAACTTGGGAGGATCGTCCTCGAGCGACACAAAGAGGTCGCTCAGTTCGGTGAGCCTCCACTCGTTTACATCGGTTTCGTTTGGCAACTCGCTTACCCCTGCCAGTTGTCCGAGGTCGTTTCCCGTGAGAAATTTACTTAGCCTCACATCTTCGGGCAGGTTGTCGAAACCGATGCCGGGCACTGCGCCGGGTTTGGGAACTTCGAAAAGGGCCTCGCCGTGTGCACGAACATAATAATTTCCGCCCATGCGGCCAACCGTGTCTATTTTTTCCTGATCGATGCGCATATCGTCGCCGAAGATATGATCGGCAAAGTGCATTTTAAGGACTTCGCAGATGACCAGGTTTCCCGCACCACCTTCAGTGCCGAGGGGAAGTACATCGGTGATTTTACATTCAAACTGGGCGGGCGATTCCTTGACGCGCCAGGGCTGTACCAGGTCAGATTTGAGCATGGTGAACCCCGCTTTTTCGTATTCGTTTACTCCTGCCGGAAATTCGCAACTCGCCAACGACATCTGGTGCACCATGCTGTAGTCTACAAGATTGACCACCACTTCTTTTACCTTGAGGGCATTCTCATAAGTGTGTTTGGTGGTATTGTCGCGGCCCCGCCTTGCCGGCGAAAAAATAAGCACCGGAGGGTTTGCGCTGAAAACGTTAAAAAAGCTGAACGGCGCGAGGTTGGGGTTGCCTTCGCTGTCGATGGTACCCGCGAACGCGATGGGGCGCGGACCAATGGCCCCCAGCAAAAGGCCGTGGGCTTTGGCAACGGGCAATTCGGACGGTATGAAACTGCGCATAATCGGGGTTTCTGCAAAGGTATAAACTTTGGCCTTTCCACTTGCTTTTGAAGGCATCAGATTGCTTGCCGAATCAAGGAAAGAGACTATCTTTGCACTCCCTTTTTTACAAGACCCTTGCGGATGTGGTGAAATTGGTAGACACGCCAGATTTAGGATCTGGTGCCGAGAGGTGTGTGGGTTCGAGTCCCTCCATCCGCACTCTAAGAGGGCTTTTGCAGTCGTGCAGAAGCCCTTTTTAAATCGTTATCACACACGCCGTTTCAGGTCAGTTTTGCTGAAATTGTGTATATTTGCAACCCGAAATTTAAAGGTTTTACAAGCCTTATTACAGACTGAATATATGAATATTACCCAGGAAAAAATAGACGGCGGAAACGCCCTGCTCAAGGTTAAACTCGAACCGCAAGACTATTCCAAACAATACGACGACGCATTGAAAAACTACCGCCGCCAACTCAACCTTCCAGGATTCAGGGCGGGCAAGGTGCCGATGGGAATGGTGAAAAACAGGTTTGGAAAGTCACTTTTGGCCGAGGAGATCAACAAGGTGTTGAACAACAGCATCCAGACCTACATCAAAGAAAACGAGATCAATGTACTCGGAAGCCCCATCCCCAGTGACGAGCACGAGGAATCCGGCGACTGGGACAATCCCGGAGAGTTTGAGTTCGTTTACGAGCTCGGATTGGCTCCCGCCCTCAATGTGGCTGTGGGTTCTAAAGACAAATTGAACTTCCACACCATCAAAGTGGATGACAAGATGCTCAGCGATCACCTCTTTGACGTTACTGCCCGTCAGGGCGAACTCAACGATGAAGAAGAAAGCGCCGACGGTTTTATTCTCGCAGGTGAGGTTGTGGAGTTGGATGAAAGCGGAGAAATCAAGCCGGGAGGTATTTTCTCAGGCCTCAACTTTCGCATTTCAGACCTCGATGCCGATACCACCAAGACCCTCAACGGGCTGAAAGTCGATGACAAGGTGAAAATCGATCCGCGCAAAGCTGTGAAAGACGAAGGACGACTCGCAGAAATGCTCGATATTCCCGTTCAATCTGTTGCCGAACTCCACGAGAATTTTCAGTTTACCGTCAAGGAAGTCAAGAGCATCGAACCGGCTGAACTCAACAAGGAGCTCTTTTATAAGGTATATCCGGGCGAAGAGGTGACAGACGAGAAAGAATTCAAGGCCCGCCTGAAAGCCGACATCGCGAACAACTTTTTGCGCGAAAGTGATCAACTCTTTAAGCGGGACATCACCCGCTACATGATCGATAAATTCAATCCGGAGCTGCCTGACAGCTTTTTGAAAAAATGGATCAGGATGACCAACGAAAAGCCCGTGACTGCCGAAGAGATCGAGCGCGATTACGACGACTACAAACGCGGACTTCAATGGCAGCTCATCTTCAACGAACTGGTTGGAAATAAAGAAATCGAAGTGACGCGTGAAGAAGTTACCGATAAAGCCAAGTCGATGCTGGCTGCTCAATTTGCACAATATGGCATCCCCACCCCTTCAGATGAGGAGCTCGAATCTTCGGCCATGCGAATTTTGGCGAAAGAAGACCAGGCACGCGGGATTTACGACTCTCTATACGACGAAAAGCTGATCGCTTACATCAAGGAGAATGCTTCAGTTAAAGAAAAGGAAGTATCTTTCGATGAATTTGTGGAAATGGCGAACAATTAACCCTCCGCAAGCGTCCTTTTAAACCTCAACAAAACAGTATTTCCCACAATATGAGTGATAAAAACGAATTTTTCAAATACGCCACAGGCCACCGCAACATCAGCAGCTCTTACCTCAATGACTACACCAGGGCACTGACTCCATACATTATTGAAGAGCGCCAAATGAACGTTGCTCAGATGGATGTTTTCTCACGCCTGATGATGGACCGCATCATTTTTCTCGGAACGGGCATCGATGACCAGGTGGCGAACATCATTCAGGCACAGCTCCTCTTTCTGGAGAGTGTGGACCCCAAGAAGGACATTCAAATTTACCTGAATTCTCCCGGGGGCTCAGTTTATGCAGGCCTTGGCATCTACGACACCATGCAATACATTACACCCGATGTAGCCACCATCTGTACAGGTATCGCGGCTTCCATGGGAGCTGTATTGCTTTGCGCAGGCACCGAGGGAAAACGTACAGCTTTGAGGCACTCTCGCGTCATGATTCACCAACCGCTGGGAGGCGCCCAGGGCCAAGCTTCCGATATTGAGATCACCGCCAGAGAGATCATTAAGTTGAAGAAAGAACTCTACGACATTATCGCCGATCACAGCAAGAACAGTTATGAGAAAGTGTCCGAAGACAGCGACCGCGATTTTTGGATGACGGCTACAGAAGCCAAAGAGTACGGCATGATTGATGAAGTGCTCTTGAAGAATCCTAAGCATTGATGCTCGGCAGGGCTGCCGTGAAAAGAAAGAAGATTTAAATGGCACATACAGACCGAAAAGAAATTAAATGCTCCTTCTGTGGACGCGGAAAGAGTGAAGTGAATGTATTGATTGCCGGTATTACAGGTCATATTTGTGATAACTGCATTACCCAGGCACAGGGGATTATAAAGGAAGAGCTGGCGCAGAAAGCCAATAAACAGCTTGAGTCCAGCATTATCCTTCAGAAGCCTGAAGAGATCAAGGCACATTTGGACAATTACGTAATCGGCCAAACGGATGCAAAGCGCGTGCTGAGCGTAGCTGTTTACAACCACTATAAGCGATTGCTGCAAGGCAATGATAAATCCGATGATGAGGATGAGGTGGAGATTGAGAAGTCAAACATCATTTTGGTGGGAGAAACCGGAACGGGAAAAACCCTCTTGGCGAAAACCATCGCTAAGATGCTCAATGTTCCTTTCTGTATCGCGGATGCTACCATTCTGACAGAGGCCGGCTACGTGGGTGAAGATGTAGAAAGTATCTTGTCCCGACTACTTCAGGCAGCAGATTACGATGTGTCCCTTGCCGAAAGGGGAATCGTGTTCATCGATGAGATCGATAAGATAGCTCGCAAGAGCGACAATGCATCCATCACCCGTGATGTGAGCGGAGAAGGTGTGCAGCAAGCGCTGCTCAAGCTTCTCGAAGGCGCCGAAGTGAACGTGCCGCCTCAAGGCGGCCGCAAGCACCCTGAGCAGAAGTTGATTCAAATCAACACCAGAAATATCCTGTTCATTTGCGGAGGAGCCTTCGACAGCATCCAAAAAATCATCGGGCGAAGGATGAAAACTTCCGCGATCGGCTACAGCTCGAGCCAGGAGAATATGGTCATTGATACGGAGAATTTGCTTCAGTATGTGATTCCCACAGACCTGCGCAGCTTCGGACTTATTCCCGAGCTGCTTGGTAGGTTTCCCGTGCTGAGCTATCTGCAGCCGTTGGATAAAAGCACCTTGCGCCGCATTATGACCGAGCCGAAAAATGCCATTGTAAAACAGTATTTGCGCCTTTTCGATATGGACGGGGTAAAGCTTTCTTTTGATAAAGAGGTCCTGGATTACATCGTTGATCGCGCCTTGGACTATAAGTTGGGAGCGCGGGGGTTGAGATCCATTTGTGAAGTGATTATGACGGACCTCATGTTCGACCTTCCATCGCAGCCCGACGTGAAGGAGTACACCATTACCCTCGAATACGCGAGGGAGAAATTTGAAAAATCAAAAATTTCGCAACTCAAAGTTGCATAATCCAAAACCAATATATTTTATGAAAAAGTCGTTGCTTACAGCCTTCTTTATTGGCGCAGTTATTTCTGCCCAGGCACAAATGGTTCCCGCACCGAGTCCGCTCGCCAAAGTGCACCAGACAGTGGGTCTCACCAATATCGAAGTTGAATACAGCCGTCCGAGCCTTAAGGAAAGGTCACTTTTTGGCGAAATTATAGAACCCGGGAAGCTTTGGCGTACAGGCGCCAACATGGCGACCAAAATCACTTTTGATGACAATGTCAACATTGGCGGTACGGATGTAAGGGCGGGTGAGTACGCCATATTCACTGTTCCCGATGAAAAACAAGTGGTATTTTTCCTAAATTCAGATGCAAATCAGGGAGGTACGGGAAATTACGACGAATCTAAAACAGTGGCGAAAATGTCGGCACGCATGGGTACATCGGGTGTCATGGTCGAAAGCATGCGTTTTACTTTTGAAGATCTCACCAGTGAGTCTGCCAACTTGGTATGGGCTTGGGAGAAATCTACATTTAGTATTCCCATTAAAGTGAGTACCCGAGAGAAGGCCGTAGCCAATATAGAGGCCAAAATGAGTGAGGTCGAAAACAGGTACAGCCTCTACAATCAGGCTGCCGGATACTATTTGGATTCAGGCCTCGACAGAAAGAAGGCGCTTGAATGGTCCCTCCAATCGGTGGAGATATCTGAAAAGTTTTGGAATATGCACACTTTGGCCAAAGCCTACCTCGCTGTCGGCGACACCAAAAACGCCATGAAAACTGCACAGAAATCTCTCGATATGGCTAAAGAAGCCGATTATGATGCATACGTGAAAATGAACGAGAAACTGATCAAGGAGATCAAGAGCAAGTAATTAGATCCCGATACTCAAAGTTAGAGCCCTCTGCATCACCAACAGGGGGCTTTTTTATGTCCTTTATTTTCGGGAGCCGGTGCCTATTGAAATAGCCGCCGAGAGAATCATCACCATACCGCAACCGATTACATTGTAAAGCAGGTATGAGATCTCCTCCGACATGAATACATAGAGAAATATAACCGTAGCCTGCGCGGCTATAGCGGCTATAAAGACAGCGCCCGATTTTGCGCGCTTAATAAAGAATGCAGTGGTGAAAATACCCAGAACGGTTCCGTAAAAGATGCTGCCCAAAATGTTGACTGCCTCTATGAGGTTTTCAAACAAGTCGGCGGTGAGGGCAAAGCCGAGGGCCACCACGCCCCAGAACGCAGTCAGCAACTTAGAGGCAATCAGGTAATGCCGCTCGCTCGCCTCCGGCATCACCAAACGTTTGTAAAAATCGATCGAGGTGGTGGAGCCCAACGCATTCAGTTCGCCCGCCGTGCTCGACATGGCCGCCGAAAGGATCACAGCAAGCAAAAGACCGATGAGGCCTACCGGCATAAATGCCAATACATAGCTGATAAAGACGTAATCTGAATCACGTTGGGTGTTGGCGGGGTATTCCCGCATCACCAAGGCTTTGGCTTCGTCGCGATATGATTTTGACTCGTCGCTCAGGCGGTGCATTTCGGTGGTGCGTTCTTCAATCTCAGATTCATTCCCCGTTTTGAGCGCAGCGTTGAGTTGGAAGGTAGCTTCGCGTTTTTCTGCGTGATTGGCGTAATGCTTTTCGCGGATTTCTTCCAGCTCAGGAGCTGCAGGGCTGTTTTCGATCAGCTCTGTAGATGCTGTGTCAAAGAGCACGTCGTGTTCCTGAAATTGAAAAAATACGAATACCATCACCCCGATCAGCAGGATAAAAAACTGCATGGGGATTTTTAAGACAGCGTTGAACATGAGCCCCATTCGGCTTTCGCGCACCGATTTTCCTCCCAGATAGCGTTGTACCTGCGACTGATCTGTTCCGAAATAGGCCAAAGCCAGAAAAAAACCTCCCGTAATTCCCGACCAAAAAGTATAACGCTCCTTGAGGTCAAAATCGAAATTGATGGCCCCCGTTTTGCCTGATTTCCCGGCGATCTTTAGTCCGTCTATAAACGAAACTTCAGGGGGCAGGTTCATCAGCACCGTGATAAAAGCCACCGTCATCCCAATCAAAATGACCATCATCTGCCACTTTTGAGTCAAGCTGACTGCGCGAGTGCCGCCCGATACAGTGTAAATGATGACCAGAATGCCCACCACCAAAATGGTCACGGTGAGGTTCCATTTTAACACGGAAGAAAGCACAATTGCAGGAGCGTAAATGGTGATTCCCGCTGCAAGACCGCGCTGAATCAGGAATATGAATGCTGCAAAAAGTCGGGTGCGCAGGTCGAAGCGCTGTTCCAGGTATTCATAGGCCGTAAATACATTGAGCCGGTAGTAAATAGGAATAAAAACAGCCGAAACAACGACCAGCGCAATCGGCAGTCCGAGGTAATTTTGCACAAAAGCCATTCCCGACTCATAGGCGAGCCCGGGAGTGCTCAAAAAGGTAATGGCACTGGCCTGCGTAGCCATGACCGAAAGACCGATGGTTCCCCACTTAAGCTGCTTATCGCCAAGCAGATAGCCATCAATATTGCTGTTTTTCCTGGTCTTGTAAGTGCCGTAAGCCACAATGAACAGCAGCGTGGCGATCATCACTGAGTAGTCAATTGCCGTCATGTCGTCCAGCGGCTGAAGAGGTACATCAGCAGGCACATAATAGCGAGCCAAATGAAAATGTAAGAGTACACCCTTACCCAGCGGGTGTTGTCGGGCGGGGCCACGGCATCATCTTCGATTTTGTCTTCGGGTTGAGTCACGGCTTGTCTTCTCCCGTATTTTTCAGGTTGAGAATATTGGCAATAAGCTTATAAGCGCCGGGAACGCCTGCAGGTAGCTGTCTGAAAAAGGAGATTCCCGTGTACACAAAATATCCTTTGCCATAAGGTGCTGCAATGAGGCCACCGCGCCTCTCAGGCTCGTCGGGGTCGCTCCACCCAATCACAGGAGTGAAAGCATCGTCCCACTCGGAGGCAAAATAAAGTCCGCGTTCCTGCACCCATCCGTCAAAATCTTCCGGGCCCAGTGCATTGGGGCTTTTCAATACAGGGTGGTCGGGGTCGAGGAAGGTGGGTTCGGCCGCCTCATCGGTCACCCTTTCACGATCGATTGTAAAAGGATAAGGACCGATCTCCTCTGATTTCAGCCTTCGCGACGTGTTGTACTGTACCATCCAGGTGCCGCCGGCCTCCACGTAGGCATTGAGCTTGTCGTTCAGATAAGCCAAATCACTGCGGGTGTTGTACGCGCGTATTCCCGTGATCACGGCATCGTACCGCGAGAGGGCTCCCGATTGGATGGCATCTTCCGTGAGCGTTTCTACCTCATATCCCGCCGCTTTGAGGTATTTGGCGACATCGTCACCGGGGCCTTCAATATATCCGATGCGTGCTGTTTTTCCCCGATCGAGGTCAAAAGATTCGAGCTTGACGGTAGCCGGCTTCATGAAAATCTGATCGGGGATGTGATCGTAACTGATTTCAGTCAATGTGTAGCACGTTGCGGTGACCGATCCTTGTTTTGTGGGGATAAAGTTTACCGAAATATCGCCGCTTTCGGCATCCGAACCCGCCGTGATCGTGAACTCCATTCGCTCGACCGCCCCT
Source organism: Flavobacteriales bacterium (assembly GCA_020200995.1). GTDB lineage: Bacteria > Bacteroidota > Bacteroidia > Flavobacteriales_D > Cryomorphaceae > T3Sed10-241. The sequence goes on along the minus strand of JAIVHQ010000217.1, from coordinate 5,378 downwards.
TTTTTTGGTGCTTTGAGCATTTGGCTTTCAGGAATGGATGTCCAGCCTTTCGGCAAAATGAGTTCGACCGACCCTTCCACATTGTCTGCGTGGTTGGACGCATATAGTACGACGGTTTTATCGCCCTCGCCCGTGCGTACGATGACCTCTTCAGAAAACCCGAAGGTGGCATCGGGAACAATATTTACGGGTCGGTAGATCACGGCCTTCACAGGGTCTACTGCCTTGTGCTGAACGGGAAGTTCGAGCGTCATCAAATAGCCCTCAATTTCCAAGGTAGCTTGAACCGAGAGTGCCGCAGGGTTTTCGGGGAGGCCAATCAGAGAGGGCTCCTTTACGGAAAATATGTTTTCATATGGTTCACTCAGCCAGTAGTGGTTGCTCACTTCTGCATTCTCGGGCACGGAGTATTTAATTTCCTGCGTGTGAAAGTCTCCTTTCTTGATTGCTACTTCTTCCTTGCTCGATTTGCCTCCCGGGGTCAGACCCTTCAGCATGATGGCATTTTTGTGCTGGTGCTGAATGTTCACTTTCACGTAGGCATCGCTGCCCGGCGTGTAGTAGTAATCGTCTGCTACCGCTTCAGCGAAGATGCCCGCAGCTTTTGCAATGAGCTGCTCGAGCTCCGAAATCTTGTAATCGCGAAGAGAGGAAGCTTTCACTTCCTTCAAAACTGAGAGTACATCCAGGAGGAGGGGGACGCTTTTTTCAGGTGCCTGGTGGTCAAAATTTCGGATTACATTGTCCATGAGCTCGCCCGCTTTTTCGGCTCCCAAGCGCGACCAACTTTGGTCTACACCTTCCAGAATGTCGTCTCGTGAAAGGGCTTTATCGCCCTTTACATATTCCATGTATTCAATGTTGAGTCCGTAGTACACGTCCGTACCGAACCCCTGGCTTTTGTGTTGACTGCGACTTCTCGATGCAATGCGCGCGTAGGTTTCCCCGAGCAGCGGACTGTGGTCTCCCACATTCACCCTCACAAAGTTGTCATTGTTTCTAGCCCTTTCCGGCAAATCTTTGATCCACCAGGAGCTCGTGTTAAAATAGAGTCTTTTGGGCTGCCAGGTCTCCACGCGGTCAAGCTGCTCGGGAAATCGATTGGGATCGCCTGCGGCTTCAAAAGCTTCTTCTGCCAGCAATGCACTGGCTTCGTGGTGGCCGTGACCGGCGTAGTTATTTGGCGGAAATCGGGTGACAAGCACGTCGGGCCTGAATTTTCTGATGGTCAGCACCACGTCGGAGAGCACGGCTTCCTTGTCCCATTTTTCCAGGGTCTCTAACGATGATTTGGAGTATCCGAAGTCGACTGCCCGCGTAAAAAATTGCTCACCACCATCGATGCGCCTGGCTGCCATCAGCTCCTGGGTGCGGAGCAGTCCCATGGCCGCGCCGATTTCTGTACCGATTAGATTCTGGCCACCATCGCCGCGCGTCAACGACAAATACGCCGTGCGCGCATACATGGCATTTTCAAAGTAGGAGATGAGCCTCGTGTTCTCGTCGTCGGGATGCGCGGCTATGTAGAGCACAGAGCCCGTCTTATTTGCTTTGAGCAAATCGTGGTAAATCTCAGAAGAAGTATAGGAGGCGGGAAATTGGGCCCATAAAGTGCCGAATAATAAAAGCACCGCGGCAAGGGTGCAAAAGGCGTGCTTCATCGTTGAGTTTCGTTAGCGATAAAGGACAAATATAACCCTTCGAAATGAAGTGGAAGAAATCCCGAAAATGGGTACGGTAGTCAGACAGTTTCGCGGGCTTTGCGAACGCGCTCTAAGAGATTCATCCGATATTGCTCGTGGTTTTCACTTTCGGATTGTGCAGCAGAAGGCTCGCCAATGGCATTGGGTCCGAAAGATTCTTGGCGTATTCGCTCGATCATGGCACTAAATGATTCTACTGTCAAAATCAACCCTTCCTTACAGGATTTATCAGGGCACGGATTTATGTGTCGCTCAAGTGTGTAGCTGTCCAAAGTGATATTCAATGCAGAAGAACCAAAAGAATTGTCGAGTTCCGACTCTACGGATTTGCATGAAGGCCCGTGGACCGGAGATACTTTTACCACTGTTTTATTCAAGCTATTTACAGAATCATTTCCGCAGTCGCTTCTATCGTGTCGGGTGTATTCAACGCATGAATTGTCGTAAAACCGAACTGTATCCAGTTCATTCAACTCTACAGAATGCATTTCAGTATCGTTCAAAATTGATGATTCTGCAGCTTCACTATTCTGCTTAAACCCTTGAAAGGTAAAGCAGAAAGAGAGGAGCAGTAATAGGGAGAAACCTCCCAAAAGAAAGAGGTGTAGGCTTTGGTTTTTCACGATGTTAAAGTAAGCTAAATTTTTGAAATGCAGCCATTTTTCTCAGAAAATCTTGTCTTAATTGGTTGAATGCATGAATCTAAACGACGAACAGGAACAGTTATTGGTTCGATGCGATTTTTTGATAGTGCTTTATTGTAAAGGAATAGTTGTGGCGCTCGTCTGCAGGGTGCCTGCTCAGCACATGACCATCCCATTTTCCATCATCTATCTTCGGAAAGTAGGTGTCGCCTTCTACCTTGTGGTGCACTTCAGTGATGTAGAGATCATCTACCAGGTTTTCTAAAAGGGACAGCTTATAAATCTCGCCACCCCCGATGATGAAGCAATGTTGTTCACCGTTGGCCGCTGCCTTAGCGAGGGCCGCACCGATATCGTTAAAGACCTCGCAGCCGGGAGCTTCGTAGTCCGTATTGCGCGTGATGATCATGTTCACCCTTTTGGGCAAAGGCCGAAATTTGTGCGGAATCGATTCGTAGTTCTTTCGGCCCATCACCACGGTGCGCCCTTTGGTGGTTTCTTTAAAGAATGCCATGTCGTCGGGGAGGTGCCAGGCGAGGTCATTGTCTTTTCCTATTACACCGTTTTCGGCCACGGCGGCAATGATTGATACTCTCATATTGTTAGACTGCTACAGGCGCTTTAATGTGGGGTAGGGGGTCGTAGTTCAGCAATTCGAAATCTTCGAAACGGAAGGCGAAAATATCTTTCACCTGCAGGTTGATGCGCATTTGCGGAAGCGGGCGTGGGGTGCGCGATAATTGCTCTTTGACCTGATCGAAGTGGTTGTGATAAATATGTGCATCTCCGAAAGTGTGCACGAAATCGCCCGGCTTCAGTCCGCATACTTGGGCCATCATCATGGTGAGCAGGGCGTAGGATGCAATGTTGAACGGAACCCCGAGGAAGCAATCGGCGCTGCGCTGGTAAAGTTGGATCTGATCCACGTGTTTTCCGTCGGGCGTTGGCCAGCTGCGCCACTGGTATCCATACACCGGGCCGAGATCGCCGTTTTCATCCGCCCATTCATCCCAGATGCGCACTCCGTTTTCCTTCAGGTAGGCAATGTTGGTGCTGCCCTTTAAAAACCAAAGCAATTCGTGAACGATGCTTTTCAAATGGAGTTTTTTCGTGGTGACCATGGGGAAGCCTTGCTCCAGATCAAAACGCATTTGATATCCGAATACACTTCTGGTGCCCGTGCCTGTTCTGTCAGCTTTGTCCGTACCATTTTCGAGTATGTGCTTCAGTAAGTTGTGGTATGCTTCCATGTCAATTGCGCTTTTCCCAAAGATATAAAAGCCGGGCGGCTCCCCTGCCGTGCGGTGGTGAAGAAATACACATGTTTTGCACGACTTTTTCACGCGCCTGCAAGCGAACTACATTTTTCACCACTGCCGATTTATTTGCCGTTTGCCCCTAATCCTTACCTTTAGCGGCTTCGGAATCCGATTTCGCAAATTTTGATCTTCTTTTCAAAACTTTATACCTGATATTGGTACCGTGGAATATTTCAGTGAAAAAGCGCTTTTTAAGATGATAAGAATCCTTCGGGCCTTCGCCGTTGTTGCGGTGATTTTGCTGATTTCTACCGGCCACCTTTGCGCTCAAAGTATTGACGAATCTTCGCTGCAGCCTGTGCAGGGATTTACGGTTCAGTCACTTTTAAGAGGCCTGTTGGGCATGGTGGTATTGATCGCTATTGCCTGGATATTTAGCTCTAATAGGAAGGCCATTGCCTGGCGCGTGGTGGGAATTGGCCTGCTCATTCAGGTCACCTTAGCCATTGGCGTACTCGAAGTTCCTTTTGTTCAGTGGTTTTTTTCCGTTGTCGGCGATTTGTTTGTGAAAGTGCTCGATTACACCAAAGCGGGTTCCACATTTCTACTCGGCGACCTCATGGACACTGAAAACTACGGATATATATTTGCTTTTCAAATACTTCCCACCATCCTGTTTTTCTCCGCCCTCACGAGTGTGCTTTTTTACCTCGGTGTGATCCAAAAGGTGGTGTACGTGCTCGCCTGGCTCATGACCAAGGCCATGCGCTTGTCGGGTGCCGAAAGCCTGTCAGTGGCAGGTAATATTTTTCTCGGACAAACCGAGTCTCCCCTCCTGATCAAAGCTTATCTGGAGCGGATGACCAAATCGGAGATACTTCTCGTAATGATCGGCGGCATGGCCACCGTGGCTGGCGGGGTGCTGGCTGCATACATCGGCTTCCTCGGCGGCGAAGATCCTGAGATGCGACGCGAATTTGCCAAGCACCTGCTCGCAGCTTCTGTGATGGCGGCGCCGGGGGCGGTGATTATTTCCAAGATACTGGTGCCCCAGACCGAGGAGATCGACATGGCGGTGAGCGTTTCGCAAGAGAAAATCGGAACCAACCTCCTCGACGCCATGACCAAGGGCACCACTGAGGGGCTTAATCTGGCTTTCAACGTAGGAGCCATGCTCTTGGTCTTCTTCGCGTTTATCGCCATGTTCAATTCTATTTTCGGGTGGGTCGGCGACCTCACAGGCCTCAACGCAGTGATCGCTTCTGCTACCTCTGACAAGTACGATGGGCTCTCGCTCGAATTCGTGCTCGGATACACTTTCGCGCCGTTGATGTGGCTCATTGGGGTGGCTTCGGAAGACATTACCCTGACAGGCCAATTGCTCGGCGAGAAAATCATCGCCTCCGAATTCGTGGGCTATACCAGCCTGGCCAAATACAAAGCCCTGGGCCCCGACGGTGGCGGGTTTGCCTTCCAAAAATCCGTCTTTATAGCGACCTACATGCTTTGCGGATTCGCCAATTTTGCGAGCATCGGCATTCAGGTAGGCGGCATTGGCTCACTGGCCCCGAGCCGCAGAGAGTTGCTCTCTATATATGGAATGCGGGCCTTGCTGGGCGGCACCCTGGCATCACTACTTTCGGCTACGATAGCGGGAATGATCCTGGGTTAAGCTGGTGTGGGGACCGCTTTCGGGAAAAACGGCAGAACTAAAGTCTTACTTTTTCTGCCTGCGGTTGATTTCGTCCCGAAGTTTGGACGCTTTCTCGTAC
>JAIVHQ010000009.1 GCA_020200995.1 Flavobacteriales bacterium | reverse complement strand
TCAGCCACTTCTTCGCCCTCAGAATCCTGAAGAACGATTCGAACACCTTTCGGCTTCGCTTCATTTCCGGAAAGGTACTGCCCTGTGATGCTGATATCAAGGATGCTCGTGTCCTCCACATACATCCGCCCCAGATAGTAATCTTCAGGAAGCAAGAGCTCAAAAATGAAGTTTTCGCCTCGCTTGGTGGTTACTTGTTTGTAAACATCGCCATTCGCATCCAAAAAAAGCATTTTCAACTTATTGTCGCCCGAAGGATTTCCTTCAAGTACCACCTGATATCCGCGTAAACCGCGCACGGCATTAAAACCAAAAAGTCCTTCACTGTTGAGCAAAGAAGTTTGCAAAGTATCACCGCCTGCTGTCAGCAAGTGGAGGGGCACGCCTTCAGGGTTGTCAAGGCCCTCAATCCTCCCCGCGAGCTTCTGAAAGAACAAGGCCTCCCGCTCGAGGGTAAAAGTAAAAACATCATCGCCCGGAAGGCGGCCCGGCCGGTCGGAGGTGAAATAGTGTGTCCCGTTGCGGGCCTTTCGCATCCCAAAGTCGTTGTAGGGAGAATTGACCGGCGGCCCCATGTTTGCCGCCACTCCCCCGCCTCTCAAATGGAGGTAGACATCGACCCCGCCGAAGCCCGCATCGGGGCGGTCGGATGAAAAGATCAGGCTGTCGCCGCTCAAAAAGGGAAAGGTCTCATTGAATGGTGTGTTGATACCGGGGCCTGCATTTTCGGGCTCGCTCCAGGTTCCTTCCTCCAGGCTTGCCCGCCAAATATCAGCCCCACCAGCACCCCCCGGGGCATCGGTACAAAACAGAAGTTCTTTATTGGCAATGTCGTAGGTCGGGTGAAAATAGTTGAAACCGCGCTCGCAAAATGGAAGCACTTCAGGTTTGGAACGGGAATCGTTCGGATCCAGGGCGTAGAGCTTTAAATTGGGCCTCCGCAGTGAAAAAGACTTTGTATAAATCGCCGTAAATACCAAAGTGGAATCAGGCAGTACTGCTGCGGGCCCCGTTCCTGCAGGCATGCATTCGCTAAGGCGCTCTGCGAATACAGAAGCGGCAGTAGGCACATGGTAGTCGGCCAAAGCATAGTACCGCCTTCCCGGGCGAACGGCCGGAAAATAGGTCGAATCCTCGTGCTTCTCAATTAAAACGACAGGCTGTCCGCCCTCAGTCAACGCCACGATCTCGGAAGCAGCGGGATTCCCCGTCTTCAACCTCTTAAGTTCGCCCGAAAACGGAGGGTATGATTCCCTGGACAGCAGCTCCAGGCGTTTTTGGAGATCGGTATACTTCTGCACATCGCCATTGTTTTGTGTGAGCACACGCGCCGATTCGAGTGCGGCTTCGTATTCGCCAAAGGCTGCGAGAATCATGGCCTTCGCCCACAGGTAGTCGGGCGAATCGCAAGCGTCGGTCTCGCCCAGGGTCAAAAGGGCACGGGCCTGAAGGAAGTTTTGATCTGTGGTGAGCGCCACGAAACGGGCGCAGGGATCTTCCCCTTGCGCCGCACAGCTCGCAGTACTCAGGATCGCAGCGCCAAATATCATCGATATGTAAATCTCCGCCTTCAATAGTAGCGAACTGTGTGTTTGGGCTGTTTCAAAAAGCCCAGATCAAAACCGAGAAACAATTCGTGGGTGCCGCTCTGAGATGCCACCAAATTATTGAGGGCCCAATCGAAGGCATAACCGACCACGAGACCGTTGCCTGCGAGAAGCTGCATGGAAAGCACTGTACCAAAATCGTAGCGATAAGCTGCTCCCAGCCAAACCCTGTTTGCCAGAAGCGCCGAAAGACCGAGGTCGAATTGGGCCGGGCCGCTCAGGTCGTGGCGCAGGAATGCGAATGGCTTTAGCGACAGCGATTCGGACAGGAGGAAAATGTGACCAGCCTGCACGTTGAGCGCAGTGCTGAGACGTCCATCGCCCTCGGCGGCTTCGGTGAGCCGCGACTGCCGAAGACCGGACAGGCTCACGCCGAAATAGCCCTTGGGCGCGAGGTACATCACCCCAAAGTCGACGTTGGGAATCCAAAAATTACCATTGGTGCTGAAGGCGACAGGGTCGCCCGGGCTGTTGTACTCTAGTGCATCCCAATCAAAGCGGTAGTTGATCGCCCCTCCCTGAATTCCAAAAGATATTTTCCTCTTTCCCGCCTCGTCGAGCCTGATTTGATAGGCGTAAGCGGCTCCCATAAATGAGGCATTGCGCGCTCCGATCACATCGTTCTGAAAACTCAGCCCGAGGGCCATGTTTTTCTTAGCGAGTGGTGCATGCACATTAAAACTCCCCGTCACCGGCGCTCCTTCGAAGCCCACCCATTGGGTGCGGTAACCTGCATTTGCCGAAAGGGCATCCCGGGCACCGGCATAAGCGGGATTCACCGCAAAGAGGTTGAAAATATACTGGCTGTAAAGCGCCTGTTGCTGGGCGCTCGCTTCGGCGGCGAATGCCATCAAGAACCCAAATGCTATGACAGCCTTCCCCCTCATTTTGTCAGTTCGATATAGCCCTTGTGAGAAACTCCCGCCACCTCGGCCATGAAAAAATACGTACCGTCGGGTAGGGCATTTCCGTTGAGGGTTTCGCCTGCCCACACCACATCCCGGTTGTTGTAATTGCTGCCTTTCCAAACGGTTTGTCCCCAGCGGTTGAAAATTTCCACACTGTTTGAACTAAACTCGGGAAGGGTAATGTTTTCGATTTCCCACACGTCGTTTTTTCTATCGCCGTTTGGCGAAAAGGCGTTGAAAAAGCGAAGCAAGCAGTTTCCATCGGGGTCGGCAACCGTTTCAAATTCCAAAATGCGCTCGCAGCCATCGGCTGAAGTCACGGTCACGGTGTGAAAGCCGGCGGTTAGCCTTTCGTTTTGCGCACCCGACACCCCATTGCTCCACGACACTTCATACGGTGGCGTGCAACCGGTGATGCCGATCACTGAGGCCGTTCCGTCGGATGAAGTGGGACAGGATGTAGGCCCTGTTGTGATTTCAAAAAACAATGTCATAGACGCCGATCGCGGCTGATGAAAACCTTGGGTGAGCACATAACTTTCAGAAGCCACTGTGCCAATGATGGCCTCACCACCTGTGAAGGCCACGGCCCTGCTTTGATTCAGGTCGCTGCCGGCGCCGAAGCATCCGATTACCTGACGGCTCAGGCCCGACTGTGCGAGGCACATGCCTGAGAACAGCATAGAAGCTGATACCGCCAAAACCGTAAATGCCTTTTGCCGCATGCTTTTGATCATTGTAATCTTGTCCAACCAACCTCGCCCAGGCTCAGGAAAACCGACGTCTGCCGCTCGTCTCCCGACAGAAACAATGGCCCCGCCGAAAAATCTACCGGATCCTGAAAAACGATGGTCACTCCTGTAAATACCGGCAGCGGAGTAACCCCCGTTCGGCGCAAAGTGATTTTGCGGCCGGGATGGGCGGCCGCGGAAGGCATAATGACCGAAACGGGGCTATCATTATCAAACTCCACCACGATGTACGTGTCGTCGTCTGCCACATTGTAAGAGGTAACTTCTGAATTTTGAAAAAATGTAACTCCGTACTGCTCCTGACCTTCGATTCTGAAAACGGTTCCGGGTCTGGTATTCACCGATTCGCCGGTCACAGAAAACACAGGTTGATCGGGTCCGTTTTTAACTTCGAAGAGCGCGGCATTGTCCTCACCCGTGCCCGCCACTTCCAGCTTTGCGCCGGGAGTGGCCGTACCAATTCCCACATTGTCGTCGGTATTGTACAGCAATTCCTCATCGGGATCGTACTGCCAAAAAGCTGACTCTGTAAGGGGCGATAAATCCACACTGCGATCAATTCCTCCTTCCGTAATTTCAAGAATGTTTTCGCTGAGCAAAATCGTGTCGATCAGTTCATTGGCCGGATCGGTGTCGAGGTCGATGGGACCCAGGCCTGTGGAGTAATTAAAGCCCCCTTCGGAAATGGTGATGCTGTTGGATCCCGCACTGTAGGTCACATCGGTGATTCGCTCATTATTGGGGTCTATATCGAGGTCGACGGGTCCGAGATCCACGAAATAATCAATTCCACCTTCGGAAATGGTCATGCTATTGTCTTCCTCTCCGTAAGTGATTCCTGTGATTCGTTCGTTGTCGGGGTCGGCGTCAGCATCATCGACATTGGTGGCTGTGTTGGCATGAAACGCATAGGGCACCGACACAAGCTCCATTGACCCGGCCGACTCGAGCCCCGAGCCGGCATCAATTTCTATTTCGACCCAATGAGCATTGCCCTCCCACTCCACCTCACTGAGCTGCCCTGTCAAGGGGTCTCCCGCGCCGATTTGGATGGAAAAAAGACCGAACTGGTCTGTACTCACCCCGTCGTGGGTCTCCTGGTACACCACTGTTCCTGAAGGGCCACCTGCCCTGATAATGGCTTGGAGAAAGATGCTCTGATCGGCGAGTTCAGCGCCTGTGGTCACATCGCGGGCCACAGCCTGGTAGTTGATCAATCCCGGCGACTGGGCCGATAAGTCTAAACTTACGTGAGCGGCGGCGAAGAAAACCGGCAGCAGTAAGAGTAATTTTTTGAAAGAGGTCAGCATGGAGAATATTTGCGGCAAAATATTCCGTTAAATTATTCCCGCAAGTCAGTCAAAACAAGGTCTGCATGCGATAGATGCTAACAGGAAGGCGTGTGTATGTCGCGACGGGCCAAAATCAGTTCTGCCCTTTCGGCCCGGGATAATCGATGAGCGGGTGTACTTGGTCGATGAGCTTCCGAAACCTGTCGATATTCATTTCAGCAGGCAACGCCTTACCATTGAGCAGGAAGTCGGCAAAATAATGGGCCGTAAGTGGTGCAAGCATCACACCTTTGGTGCCAAGACCGTTAAAAATATAAAGATTCTCCACTTGTGGGTGGCGACCGATGAGTGGGCGGCGGTCTTGAACGGTGGGGCGTACCCCTGCTTTTTGCGATACAATTTCGACTTCAGCATTGAGGTGCTTGCGAAATTTTGCCAGGAGTTCTTCGCGGGCTTCAGGTGTGGTTACCTCGTCTTTGTCGTCCCAATTAAAGGTGGCGCCCATTCGGTAGAGGTCGCCACCGAGGGGCTGCAGAAAGAACCCCGCGTTAAACACCTCATCCAGATCCAGCCCTTTGCATCGCACCGTGAGCACTTCTCCTTTTGTAAGGCCGAAGGGCAGGTAGTTGAACCACTTTGAATCGGCCGTTTTATAACCCCTGCAGTCGATGATCCGATCGACAGGCTTTCCGCGAAAGCGAAAATCTGCGAGTGCATCGGTATTTTCCGGAAGGGAAAATTCGGCCTCTTCAAAGATGCCTTTTTCGGCAAAATACTTTCGCGCCGCTGCGAGAAAAACCGGGAGGTCGATGTACCCCGCGCGATTTACTGTTCCGTATCCGAATTCAAAGGGCTTGTACAGGTCAGGGTCGGGATTGCGTTCGTCATTGGCAAGGTAAGGAGCGAAATCGTCCGTGGGTTTTTTTTCGGCCCAGAGCCTTGCTTCGAGTTCGTTTCCGTGCTTTCTGAAAATGCGCAGCGGATGGTAGAAATGCGCCCCGAGGAGGGGTTCGGCAGCGGGATAAAAAGCTTCCAATTCGGCAATGACCTCATCAGCCAGCCAACTCTTGTTGATTCTCCTGAATACGATGGGGTTCCACAACCCCGCAGCCACCATAGAGCTAGACGATCGATGCGCATTGTCCACAACCGTCACTTCCTCTCCACGCTCCAGCAGGGTGAGTGCAAGCACTGTTCCCGCAAGGCCTTGTCCCGCTATTAAATTCATGGGGGCAAAGGTACTGCGATTACATCGAAATCGATACTAATTGTGGGTTGACTCAGGGTCAGAAATAAGCCGTTTTCGGCGGGTGGTCAAACCTCAGCCAGGATTTCTCTAACGATAGCGGGGAGGAAGTTGAATTCTTTTTCTTTGCTCACAAAGCGTTTCGCTCCAATGTTATAGGCCTCTTCGATGGTCCATTCGTTGTCATTGTTGCTGAGAAAAATGACGGGAGCGTTGTAGTCGAAACTCTGCATGAGCTGTATCAGATCGAATCCGCTGATGGTCGGCATGGTGATGTCGACAATGACCATATCGTATTTCTGTGATCCCAAAAGCTTCATGGCCTCTGAAGATCCCGATGCAATGTCAACATCGTATCCGTTTTCTGTCAGGAGTTTGCGGGTAATTTTAAGGGTAATGATTTCATCATCTACCAATAAAATCTTATTTTGTTTTGTAATATTCACGTCGGCTAAAGATATGTTGTTTCAATTGCCGGCGCTATACCGTTTGGAGTTTTGACTGTGCGTCTTCCAAGGCGTGAGAAGCGATAGAGCTGATGTCGTCCAGGTGGTTTTCCACTCCTTGAATGTCCTCTTCTCGCAGTTGATTTTCAACTTTTCGCAACAATACAACAAGCTCCTTAAGGCCGAGGGGTACTGCAGCCGAGCGCATGCGGTGAACTACAAATCGAACTCCATTCCAGTCGCTCAATCCGCGTGCAGTCTGAAGCTCAAAAAGATCTTTGGCTGTGCGCTCTGTGTAGAGCTTCAATATTTCAGATACAAATCCGCTGTCATTGCCCGACAATCTTTTTAGTCCATCTATATCTATAACTTCTGTACTCATAATTGGGGAATTTGTCTCAACTTACGCAATTTCCATGCCCTTGGTTTCAATGGCATTAATTATTGGAAAAATGCCCTGAACACATCCATTCCGTTTGCGTACAATATTAAGGTGAATAAAAGTGCTAATCCGACCAATTGCGCATATTCCATAAACTTAGCCGGGGGCTGCCTGCCCGCAACCATCTCGTAGAGCAAAAACATCACATGACCGCCGTCCAGCGCGGGTATAGGAAGAATGTTCATCACAGCAAGGATGATGGAGAGCAGGGCTGTCATGTTCCAGAATCGCTGCCAGTTCCAGGTATTGTCAAACAGGTTTCCGATGGTGATAAACCCTCCCACCTGCTTGGCACCTTCCTGGCTGAAGAGCAATTTGAGCGAGCGCACATAGTTTACAAGGTTGTTCACACCTTCGTCCACGCCCGCAGGCAGGCTTTCCAGGAAAGTATAGGTGAGGCGCTCGGTTTCGATAAATTCAAAAGGCGACTTCGGCCCGAAGCCCAGGGTACCCTGTTCGCTCACCGTGGCTGTTAGCACAACAGTATTCATTCCGCGCTCCACCTCAAATTCGATTTCGCGGCCTTTGTTGCTTTGCAAAACGCCTACCACCTCCTGAAAGGAAATCGCAGCCACACCGTCTACTGACTTAAAGGCATCACCTTTCTGAAGGCCCGCCGCTTCAGCGGCCGAGCCCGATATCACCGTGTCGACCACTGCAGGATACCTTTCGGTAAATAAGGGCCGCCCTGCTTTGCTGCTTTCGCGCATGATGTCCTGTTCGATATCTTCAGGTAGGGTGATGGTCATTCGGCTACCGTCGCGCTCAATTTCTATGTCTCGAATATCTTCGAACAGTATGCGTTGGTTGACCTCACCCAGCACATCAAGTGGCCTGCCTCCTGCGGCTACAATGCGGTCGCCGTGCTTGAATCCTTGATTGATCATGAGGCTGTCTGCGTGCACTCCGTAGACCAGGTTGTCATTGGGGATGTACTCTTTTCCCCAGGCGAAGAGCATCATGGCGTAAATAAAGAAGGCCAAAATTACATTGACCGTTACTCCTCCGATCATAATGATCAGGCGCTGCCAGGCCGGCTTCGACCTGAATTCCCAGGGTTGTGGTGGTTTTTTCATTTGATCGGTGTCCATGGACTCGTCGATCATTCCTGAAATTTTGACATAACCGCCCAGGGGCAGCCAGCCCACGCCGTACTCCGTGTCGCCGACCTTCTTTTTAAAAAGTGAAAACCAAGGATCGAAGAAAAGATAGAACTTCTCAACTTTGGTCTTGAATAGTTTAGCGGGAATAAAATGCCCTAATTCGTGAAGCACAATAAGCAGCGAAAGGCTGAGAACAAACTGGCTTACTTTGATTAAAATTTCCATTCGCTGTGTTACGGTTTTGCTGGCTCAGGGGCTGCTTTTATCTTGTTTCGAACATATGTTCTGGTGGCTTCGTCGGTTTCGAAGTACTGCTCAAGGGTGGGTTTGGCAATAAACGCTACGCTGTTCATGGCATCCTCGATCACCTCGGGCATTTTGCCGAAAGGCAGCTCCTTGTCCAGAAAGGCGCGCACCACTATTTCGTTGGCCGCGTTGAGTATGCACGGGGCATTTCCTCCGCGGTGCATGGCTTCAAAAGCCAATGAGAGGTTTTTAAAAGCTTCGTAATCCGGCTGCTCAAAAGTGAGCGAGGCAAAATTTCGAAAATCGAACCGCGGAAAATCCGAGGGCAATCGCTGCGGGTAGGCCAGGGCGTATTGGATGGGCAGCTTCATGTCGGGCAGTCCCATCTGGGCCTTCATGCTTCCGTCCTGAAACTGCACAATGCTGTGGATGATGGATTGCGGATGTACAATGACGTCGATCTGCTCGCTCTTAAGTCCGAACAACCACTTGGCTTCTATCACTTCGAGCCCTTTGTTCATCATCGAAGCCGAGTCGATGGTGATTTTGGCGCCCATCTCCCAGTTGGGGTGCTTGAGGGCGTCTTCAGGTCGGGCGTGGTACACTTCTTCTTTGGTTTTTCCCCGAAAGGGGCCGCCGGAGGCAGTGAGGTAGATCTTCTCCACGGGGTTGTGAAACTCGCCCGTGAGGCACTGAAAAATGGCCGAGTGTTCCGAATCGACCGGGTATATGTTCACCCCCTTCTCGCGGGCCGCCGCCGTGACGAGCTCGCCCGCCACCACGAGGGTTTCCTTGTTTGCCAAAGCGATGTGCTTGCCCGCTTCGATGGCGCGCATGGTGGGCCTCAGCCCGGCAAAACCGACCAATGCAGTGAGCACGATATCGATTTCTTCCATTTCGACCACATCGCAGAGTGCGTCGGCGCCGCAGTATACTTTGATGCCCTCTTCGAAGAGCACATCTTTGAGCTCAGCGTACTTCGCCTCGTTGCCGATCACTACTGCATTTGGCTTAAACTCGAGGGCCTGGGCCCTGAGCAGATCAGCGTTGGAGCCTGCAGTGAGTACCTCCACGGTAAAGTGGTCGGGATTGGCACGGATCACATCCAGGGCCTGGGTACCGATGCTGCCGGTAGAGCCCAGAATGGCGATGTGCCTGTGGGTGGATTGCTTCATAATTTGAGTCTGTCCATACTGTCAAGTGGCTGAGTCATAAAGTTCGATATTACCTCTCCGGACCAAATCAAAGGCATGGGCGCGATGTTCTAAAAATCATGCCAGCAGGCAGTTAAGGAGTCCCGCCGCAGCGGGATAACTGTTTTTAGAAGCAAGTCGCAGACCAAGCCGCAGGCATGGTGCAAGGCAGATAGCGGGCTTTACGGACAGCCACTAATTTGGGCAAAGATAAGACAAAGGGCCAAGGGAAAAGGTTTATCGCAAGGCACTTCTTTTGATCTCCGAAATCAGCCGATCACCTGCATCATCCGCACTTTCGATCGGTATGAAAGTGCCCTCGCCGGCTTCGGCAAGGCCCGTCATCTCTTTGGTGGTAAATTGGCCACAGCGTATGCAAAGCACTGAGGTGGCAATATCGCTGCGGCGGTATTTTTTGACCAGTTTTTCGGCTTTTCGGGCGCCCTCGTTGAAGGCCCCGTCGGTGGCGAGTATGATTTGGTTGTTGCCTTCCGGCAAAAAATGCTTGCGCGCAGCTTTACCTGCTTTGTCGATGGCCTTGGCCCCCTCGGTAGAGCCGCGCGGATGCAGGGCGGCAATTGCGTCGGCACATTGAGCGCGGTCGAGCACCTCAGTGGCGTCGATCAGGGTGTTGGTCTCGGAGGCGTAGCTGATCAGTGTAAATCGATCCACGTCCCTGAGCACGTCCAGAAGATCGGTCATGGCAATTTTGAGGAGGTCCATCCGCGACTGGTGCTTCATGGATGTGGATACATCGACGAGAAAAACCACATTGCTCTGCTTGAACTTTGACAGTGGCATCAATTCATTGTCGCCCGCCGGGGTGGCCTCGCTCACATCCGTCACCTTTGCGGGTGGGTCGGGCCTGGCCGGCCGGGCAGGGCGTGATTCGACAGGCTCAGGCTCATTGGCGAGGGCTGTTTCCTCTGCAGCGGGAAGTTCGGGCGGGCGCACTTTTTTCGGAAGGGCCCTATCGAGGAGCAACAATACATGGTCATTTACCACCGAGGCATAAATCGCTGTATCAAGGCTCACGCCATCGATCTCCGCGACGATCAGGTAGCGGCCCGGCATTAGGCTTTCCGAAGCTTCGCCGCGCTCATCGGTGCGGGTTATGGCCACCTCCCTGCCCTCCCTGAATATCCTGACCAGAGCGCCCGCAGCGGGTTTCATATCGGGATCGCGCAGGCTGATGTGGAAAGCGCGCAATGCACCCCCCGGCACGTCCGAAAAATCGGGGCAGGGAATGCCGGTATCGGCAAATAATGCTTCGCCACGGAGCACGGCTGTGCGCGGACTTTGCCAGGCACTTGCAAAGATGCGCGCCTCGATGTTGAAAGGGCCTGCCTTTTCGGGGTTGTACTGAAGGCGAATGGTTTCAGTGGCGCCGGCGGCTATCGTTTTCGAACTCATTTTCACCACGGAGTTGCGGCCCGCCTCTACCCGAAAAATGATTTCGTCGGTGGTGCCCGTGTTTCGAATTTGAAAATCGGCAAACCGCTCGTCGGCGCGCGTAAGGGTGCCGAGATCACGGAGCGAAGTTTCGAGCACGAGCTGCGCAGAGAGCTGCATAGTGCAGGTTGCGAGCACGGCCGCGGTAATAAACATTCGAAGCAATTCAGTCATTGAAATTTTGATTTCTACGGCTTTGGAGGTTGAGATAGAACGACAGGAATGCCCCACATGTTATGCCGGGCTGATATGTCTGATCGCCTTAGGAAGAAAAAGCGATAAAAGCCTGGGGGTCGAGCGGGGTGCCGTTGTACCAGAGTTCGAAATGGAGGTGGGGGCCATCGGTGTATTCACCCGTATTGCCCACCACGGCGATGATGTCGCCCGCCTCCACCCTGTCGCCTTGTTTTTTGAGCAGGGCCGAATTGTGCTTGTACACCGACACCAGGTTGTTGGCGTGTTGTATTTGAATTACATAACCACCGTCGGAGGTAAAAGAAGCAAGTACAATCGTACCGTCGTAGACGGCGCTCACCGCATCGCCTTCATCGGCTGCGATATCGACGCCGTAATGCCCGATAGAAGCATCAAATGACGAGGAGACTGCACCCCTCAACGGGGTGAAAAAGAACACGCCCGGAAGCCCCATGGCTACCGACGAAAATCCGGCGCCCGGATTAAGTGCAAACCGTTCTTCTGATTCGATCTCCTTTCGCAAAATAGAGTCTTCACGAGAAATGGCGAAGCTGAGGTTGTCGTAGGTGATGCGTTTTTCCGCCTCGGGCTCGGCAGCGATGGTGTCATCCAGTACATCACCCGCAAGTACACGGCTGATATGGTCGAAATACTGCTCGTAAATACGCTGTGCCTCAGCGAGCGAGTCGGCCCTAACGGCGGCCCTCAACGCCGAGATGCGGGTTTTGGAATCACTGTAACCCGGAATATACTCCTTGACGGGGGTAAATACAATCACTGAAACCACAAAAATCGAGATTACAATCACCACAGCCGTCACTCCCGAAATTACATTTAGCGGTGTGAGGTAAGCCGAAAAACGCTCGTCAAAAGTTGCGTCATTGACCAGCACCAGCCTGTATCGGCTTTTGAGTCGGTGAAAGAATTTCTTGTCTTTTTTTTCTTTTTCAGCCATTCGGGACAATCGGAGCGGTAAATATCCGAAATATTTACCGCACCCAAGTCGCAGACAAAACGGACTGAAATTGGGAAAAATGCAATATTTTTGTAGATTATTAGTTCATGCGTTACAACAAAACAACTTGAAGCGAAACATATCATACACGGCCATATCATGCCTTGCACTTGCATTTGTGCTTGTTGTAGCCGGCTGTTCGCGAAAGAAAGATAAGTTTACAAGTCGCTTTTACCACCAGATGACATCTCAATACAATTGGTATTTCAATGCCAATGAGTTGATGATGCAAACCGAAAATCAACTTTGGGCTACCAAAGAAGACGACTTTTTGAATGTGATGCCCGTGTTTGTGGAGCCCGGTGAAGAGCAGCAAAAGAACATGTATCCGCAAATGGATGCCATCATCGAAAAATGCGGCACCATGATCGATCGGCACAGCATGGAGATCAGCAAAAAGGAGAAAAACCGCTGGATTGACGACGGATATCTGCTCATCGGGATTGCCAATTATTACAAAGGGCGTTACAGCACAGCACAGGAGATGTTTGCTTATGTGGCCAAGAAATACAAAGGACAATCTTCGCGCTTCGATGCCGGACTTTGGTTGGCTCGCACGTACTTCGTAGAGGAAAAGTACGGTAAGGCCAACACAGTGCTCTCGGTGATTGAAAAAGACATGAGTGAGGACCGCCCGAAAGATTTTGAGGCCAACCTCCATGCCGTGTACGCAGACATGTATATGAAGCAAAAGCGCTACAAAGACGCCATTCCTCACCTGGAAGATGCAGCCCGGCTGAATGAAGACACACGAACGAAGGCGCGGCTAACGTACATCACAGCGCAGGCGCACAAAGAAGAGGGGCGCTCTCAGCAGGCCATCAGCTACTTTGAAAGGGTGGTGGAACTCAAGCCGGGATACGAAATGGAGTTTTACGCCAAAATCAGCCAGGCCCTTGCATTCGACCGAAAGCTGGATTCACGCAAGATCAAAGACATGCTCTCGGACATGGCCAAAGAAGAGAAATACCGCGACTATCAGGATCAAATTTATTTTGCCTGGGCGGAGATCGAGCTGGAAGAGCGGAATATTGAAGAGGGAATTCGCCTGCTTGAATTGTCAATCCAAAAAAGCGTAAACAATCCCAATCAAAAAGCGCGCAGTTACCTGCGCATTGCAGACCTGTACTTTACAGACCGCGAATACCTGACCGCGAAGAACTACTACGACAGTACGGCCACGCTGATCGATGAGAATTTTCCGGGATACCGTGATATTTTGGCGAAAGCCACCTCGCTCGGTGATCTGGTAACCAACCTCGACCTCGTAGAAAAAAACGACAGCTTGCTGACCCTTGCCAACATGGATGAGGACGAGCGTGATAAAATCATTATCAAAATGATTGCCGATCTGGAAGCAGAATACGAGCGAAAAAAACTCGAAGAGCAAGAAGCACTTGAACGTCTGCAGTTTGGTGCCGCAGGGTCAGACGGGCCAAAATCATACGGTAGCGGCAAAAACTGGTACTTCTACAATCCATCAGCCCTTGGGAGCGGCATGCAGGAATTCAAGAGGCGCTGGGGAAACCGCACCCTGGAAGATAACTGGCGGCGCAGCACAAAGCGGAGTGTAAACAGGGGAATGGATGACGACGATCCCGACGCCCTTGCCGACATGGGTGAAGAAGCCGATTCGGGCATCCTCACTTTGGAAGAGTACATCGCCATGCTGCCCATGAGCGACTCTGCACAGAATGTCAAGCACAATGAAATCATCGAAGCACTTTACGATATCGGGTTGATATATAAAGAACGCCTCAAAGACGAAGACAATGCCATCGAGTCTTTTCTGCGCGTTTCGACCGAGTACGATACCAGCGCCACGGCTCCGAGTGCCTACTATCAGCTTTACAGGATTTATTATGAAAAAGAGCGCAGCGGTAGCTTTGTGGGTACCGGTTTCAGAGATAATTCGGATTACTATAAGGACATCCTTCTCGAGGACTATCCAGAAACAGATTACGCCAAGCTTATTCTGAACCCCGACTACCTCTCGGCCAAAAATGAGAATTACGAGGCTGAAAAAATCATCTACGAAGACACCTTCGACAAATACAATCAGCGGCGCTACAATGAAGTACTGCTTACATGCAACAGTATTATAACGAGCGAGCCCGACAACAATTTTCTGCCGAAATACTACTTGATTAAGGCACTGACCATTGCCTCAAAAAGCGACCCCGGTTCATTTGAAAATATTCTGAAAGACATCATTGCCAAGTTTCCCGATACGGAAGAATCGACCAAAGCATCGGAACTNNNNGAATGTCAAGCACAATGAAATCATCGAAGCACTTTACGATATCGGGTTGATATATAAAGAACGCCTCAAAGACGAAGACAATGCCATCGAGTCTTTTCTGCGCGTTTCAACCGAGTACGATACCAGCGCCACGGAGATCAAAGAGCTCATGGCGCAATTTAACACCGAATATTTCAAATCCGCCAACCTGCGGGTTACCAACAGTTTCATTGACAAAAGCCATCAGATAGTAATCGTGCGAAGTTTCTCAAACAAAGAGGCAGCAATGGATTACTATAGCACCTTTACCAAAAACAAAAGCCTTGTTAAAGAACTCGTTGAGAAGAAATACCCTACCTTCACCATCACCACAAAAAACTTTACAGTACTGTTTAGGAACAAGAATCCGGACGTTTACACCGTGTTCTTCAATGAAAATTATTTATAACTGTTCTTAAAAATATTCTCATGTTTAAAAGTTCAAACCCCGGAAATATGTCAAAAACAAACGAGGCCCACTCAGCCGAAAAATTGAATCGAATTGTTTCAGGAACCGATATAGAAGGCGTTGTAGTCTCTGACAGCAACATCCGGATAGACGGGAACGTGAAAGGCGACATCAAAGTGAAAGGGAGGCTCGTGGTAGGTGCAACGGGAACCATAAAAGGTGAAGTACAGTGCGAGAATGCCGACATTGAAGGCCAAGTAAGCGGCAAAATAACAGTGAACGGCTTGCTGTCGCTCAAATCGACCTGCGATCTATTTGGTAATAAAAGACGTCCGCGATTTATAAAGATTATGCGCTCATTTTTAATCAAACTACTTATTCTCACTGCTGCCAATGTACTCGGGGCTTACGTTTCTGCGAATTATTTTCTCGACGCACAGGTGCCTTTCTCTTATTGGCTCTCTTTGGCTTTTATTGCGGTCCTCACATACATCGTCCACAAACAATTGATAGCGGCCAATGAAAAGCGCGCTCAGCTCTTCGTTGCCTATTTCATGGGAGCGCTAACGGTCAAGCTTTTTCTTTCAGTCATTCTGCTCATTGTGATCGGGCTCGTGGCACGCGAAGAGCTTGCATTTGCAGCTGTAGGCTACATGATTGCCTATGTGCTCTTTACGGTTGCCGAAATCAGAGATTTGCTGCCGCGAATGAAAAATCCGATGAAATCGGACGAAACGCCCTGAACACATCAAAAAAGAGGCGATAAAAAAGCGTTCCTTTTGTTCTTCGTTGCCGATAAAATACATAGCTTTGCAGCTGATTTTCGGGCACCCCTTTTCGTCCGTAATACAGCCTTAAATGCTTGACAAAAAAATTATTGCTCAGCGCTTTACCCGGTTCTTCGCTGTGTTAGCCCTCACGGCGGTCTGTTCATTTTCACTCAGCGCTCAAGACTCCACCCGCGAAATAGATGAAGAGTCAAAGGGTTTCGACGCCGGAGAAATGATTATGCACCACATCGCTGATGCGCACGAAATACACTTTATAGGTGACTTAACCATCTATCTGCCAATCATCGTTTACAGCGACAACGGAATTGATGTGTTCTCGAGCAGCCACTTTTACCACAATGAGCACCATTTCGAAAATACAACCCCCAACGGAGAAGTTGCAGATGAGCATTACTTTAAACACGGTGATTATGTAATGTACCACGAGCACATCTATATGACGGGCCCCGACGGCGGAGTCAGCTTCGATCCTGAAACAGGCGAAGTGGTTAATGCTACTGTCACCGACCTCTCGATTACCAAAAGTGTGGCGGGATTATTTCTGACCTGTGCCATTCTTCTTCTCATCTTCGTTTCTATGGCCAGGGCATATGGAAAACGAAAAGGCCAGGCCCCGAAAGGACTTCAATCTTTCATGGAGCCGCTTGTGCTCTTCATCAGGGATGAAGTCGCCATACCTTCCATAGGTGCACACAAGGCCGATCGGTACATGCCTTTCCTTTTGACGGTTTTCTTTTTCATCTGGATCGCGAACATGCTCGGCCTCATTCCCTTCATAGGTGGCTTTAACGTGACAGGAACGATATCGGTCACCCTTGTGCTGGCAGCCATCGTATTTATCATCACCACATTCAGCGGAAACAAGCATTACTGGGGCCATTTACTCTGGCCTCCCGGAGTGCCTCTTCCCATCAAGTTTATTCTGGTGCCTATCGAGGTACTCGGGATCTTTATCAAGCCCGCAGTGCTGATGATTCGTCTTACGGCTAACATCACTGCCGGTCACATTATTATTCTGTCTTTTGTTTCACTTGTGTTGATTTTTAGCCAGGCGGGTGTAGGGGCAGAAGTTGGTGTGGGCATCGGCAGTACCTTGTTCATGATCTTCATGTTCTTTATCGAACTTCTTGTGGCGTTTCTTCAAGCGTATGTATTCACCCTTTTAGCCGCGCTCTACTTCGGAGATGCGACCCAGGAAGCTCACCATTAAGCTCTTTTAATCAGGCAATAAGCAAACCAAATAAATCACAATTCTCATGGAATTACTTTCAATTCTCTTAGAGGTTTCTTCAAACTACGGTTTGGCGGGAATCGGAGCAGGCATCGCTGCAGTAGGCGCAGGTGTAGGTATCGGTCGCATCGGCGGATCAGCACTTGAGTCAATGGCGCGTCAGCCCGAAGCCACCGGAGATATTCGAGCCAGCATGATTGTAGCAGCTGCCCTTATCGAGGGTGTTGCACTTTTCGGCGTAATCGTTTGTCTTCTTGTGGTCCTCACAACGTAAGAGTTAAAAGGCGAGTCCCGGCGATTCTGGCCAAATTTGCATGGAAGCCTATTCTGGCCTCCATTAAAGAACGCGAAGAGTCGATTGACACTTCGCTTAAAGCCGCAGAGAAAGCGCGACATGACATGTCGCAATTGCAGGCCGACAACGAGGCACTTCTCAAAGAAGCCCGCCTCGAGCGCGACACCATGCTCAAAGAAGCCCGCGGTGTAAAAGACCGTATCATCGGCGAAGCTAAGGAGAAGGCGGGCGCGGAGTACGATAAGATCGTGAACTCAGCCAAAAATGCCATCCATAATGAGAAAATGGCTGCCCTGACCGAAATTAAAAATCAGGTGTCCACCCTCAGCCTGGAGATCGCCGAAAAGCTGCTTCGCGACAAGCTCGAATCCAGCGATGAGCAGAAGAAACTCATCGAAAAGTACATCAGCGAAGCCAAACTGAACTGATATGCACAAAGACCTTCAAATATCGAGACGCTATGCAAAGTCACTCCTGGACTTCGCCGTAAACGAAAATAAAATCGATGAAGTAGCGGCTGATATGACTTTGATTGCTAAAGTGTTCAATGAAAATATAGAATTGGTAAAGTTGCTGCACAGCCCGCTGATTAAGCCCGACACGAAGGTGAAGGTAATGAGTAAAATTTTCGGAAAAAAAATTGGTGTCATTGTCGATAAGTTTGTCAAAATTATCATTGCAAAGCGCCGTGAAGATATTTTACCGGGTATTGCAATTTCATTCGAAAACCAGCTCCGTAAGTACAACGGTATTGTGCTGGCAGAGGTCACCACGGCTATTGCCCTCGACGATGATTTGCGTGCGAAAGTGAAGGCACTCATCAAGAAAACATACGATAAGGTCGAAATTAAAGAGTACGTCGATCCCGACATTATCGGAGGCATTGTAATCAAAGTAGGCGATTTGGAATACGACGACAC
The DNA here is from genome assembly GCA_020200995.1 of Flavobacteriales bacterium. Classification (GTDB taxonomy): domain Bacteria; phylum Bacteroidota; class Bacteroidia; order Flavobacteriales_D; family Cryomorphaceae; genus T3Sed10-241. Next base: position 6,293 of record JAIVHQ010000009.1, on the reverse strand, counting down.
CATTCTGAGCCGCATCGGAGACATTAGAAGGCTCCAATTGTCCAATCCATACGTATCACAACTTTAAAATTAATAACATGGCGGAAATAAATCCGGCTGAAGTTTCAGCAATATTGCGAGAACAACTCGCCGGTTTCAAAACAGAAACTGAGCTTGAAGAGGTAGGTACAGTGCTCCAGGTGGGTGACGGTATCGCCCGAATCTACGGCCTTACCAGCGTGCAGGCCGGCGAGCTCATCGAATTTGATAACGGCCTGATAGGTACGGTACTCAATCTCGAGGAAGACAATGTGGGGGCCGTACTTTTGGGCTCTTCAAACGACATAAAAGAAGGTGCTACAGTAAAACGCACAGGCCGAATTTCTTCTATCAAAGTAGGAGAAGGTATGGTAGGCCGTGTGGTCAATACCCTTGGTGAAGCCATCGACGGAAAAGGCCCCATCAAAGGAGAGTTGTTTGAGATGCCACTCGAGCGCAAAGCCCCGGGGGTGATATACCGACAACCTGTAAACGAGCCCCTCCAGACTGGTATCAAAGCAGTGGATGCCATGATTCCGATCGGACGCGGACAGCGCGAGCTCATCATCGGTGACCGCCAGACGGGTAAGTCTGCCGTCGCCGTTGATACCATCCTCAACCAGCGAGAATTTTACGACCGCGGTGAGCCGGTGTTTTGTATTTACGTTGCCATTGGTCAGAAAGGCTCGACAGTGGCACAACTTGTGAAAAAATTTGAAGATGCCGGCGCGATGGACTACACCATCGTAGTGGCTGCAAATGCTTCAGATCCCGCTCCGATGCAATACCTCGCTCCATTTGCGGGTGCCGCCATCGGCGAGTTTTTCCGGGACACCGGCCGCCCCGCACTCATCGTTTATGATGACCTTTCGAAGCAAGCCGTGGCCTACCGCGAGGTATCACTCCTGCTTCGCCGCCCTCCGGGACGTGAGGCTTACCCCGGTGATGTATTCTACCTTCACTCAAGGCTCCTTGAGCGCGCCGCTAAGGTGATCGACTCTGATGAGATCGCAGCTTCGATGAACGACCTCCCGGATTCCCTACAAGGAAAAGTAAAAGGCGGCGGATCATTGACGGCACTCCCGATTATCGAAACACAGTCGGGTGACGTGTCTGCATACATTCCCACCAACGTGATTTCCATTACCGACGGTCAGATCTTCCTCGAATCCAACCTCTTCCTCTCCGGCGTACGCCCCGCGATCAACGTTGGAATCTCCGTATCGCGTGTGGGTGGAAATGCCCAGATAAAATCGATGAAGAAGGTGGCCGGTACTTTGAAAATCGACCAGGCTCAATACCGCGAGCTTGAGGCCTTCTCTAAATTCGGATCAGACCTCGACGCCGCTACAATGGCCGTGATATCGAAAGGTAAAAGAAATGTGGAAATCCTTAAACAGGCCGAGAACTCTCCCTTACCTGTGGAGAAGCAGGTCGCCATCATCTATCTCGGAACCAAGGGTCGCTTGAACCACGTTCCTGTAGACAAGATCAAGGAATTTGAAGAAGAGTACCTGAGCTACCTCGAATTGCACCACAACGATGTACTGGAAACATTGCGCAAAGGGGTGATCAACGATGAAGTAACACACCTATTGGAAAAAGTGGCTGCCGACCTTTCGGACAAATACCGCACAGCTAAATAAACGGCCCCAACTTTTGTACAGCCGTAAAAGGAAACCATGGCGAATCTAAAAGAAATACGCAGCCGAATAGTCTCGGTAAATTCGACCAAGCAGATCACTTCGGCAATGAAGATGGTATCTGCTGCGAAACTGCACCGAGCGCAGGCCGCAATCGCGCGGATGCGTCCTTATGCGGAAAAGATGCAGGACATTTTGCGCAACTTATCGGACTCACTCGACGTGTCGGACAACGTATATGGCGCTGAACGCGATGCAGAAAGAGTGCTCATTATGGCTATCAACTCCAACAGGGGTCTTTGCGGCGGATTTAATAACAACGTAAACCGCAAAGTCCGTGAGCTCATAGCGCAGCACGACGGCGCCAAGGTGCAAGTGCTGGGCATCGGAAAAAAGGCATACGACGCCTTTAACAAAACAGGCCATCTCGCCACCGGTGCAGGTTATCCCGAAATTCCATACGAAATTTTCAACGATCTGAATTTCGTTGCAGCTTCGGAAATGGCACAATCCGTCATGGATAAATTTGCACTCGAGATTGTCTCCGGTGCAGAAGCCCTGAAAGGTTAAAAAGCAAAATTTATTAGAAAGTTTCTCAGCCCCGCCTTCCCGCGGGGCCTTTTTTTGGCCTAATTTGTGAAGCCAACGGCAACTCCGAGCTCTACAATGAAGAAGGCAATTCTAAAAGGTTTACTGGCGCTCCTGATCGGAACCGCATTGATCGCTTCGGCAAATCTGGCCGCCGATCTCACCAAGGGAGATATCGAGGTGCTCAAAAATGCGGAAGATTTTGCCCGTATGCTCGACGACCGAACAAAGCGCGCGGTAAAAGCCATGGAGTATATCCGCACCGAAATCCGACTCAACGGGCCCAAACGCACACTTGTAAACCAAGGCCAATACCTCGAGAACCTACAGAGAAAATACGGTATTCTTCTCTTTGTATTTCGCAATGACGAGCTGATCCACTGGTCTCACAACGCAATTTCGCCCATATCAGCACTGCGCACAGCAGCAAGCGGCAAAGAAATTCACAAGTTTGATAACGGATGGTACCGCCTGGTATACCTCACCGACGGAATCGAAGAGTACGTAGCTGCCATTCGCATTAAAAATTCTTTTCCATATCAAAACGAATACCTCGACGATCACTTTGCTCCCGGATTTGATGTGGAAGGCCTCAGTGAAATTTCAACAAGAAGCACCAAGGGCGGGGTAAAGCTTCGCGCCGACCACCAGTTTTTTTATCTGATATTCGAGGACCCCGCTCAAAGCAAAAAACACGCCCCTGCGGTCTTTCTCCTATTCACAATTCTCGGTGGGGTATTCGTTTTCATTGGTTTGGTGCTCCTCTTTTCGCGGGCACTCATGCCTTACCTCAGGTCAGCCACATTTCCACTTTTTGCTGTTACAGCTGTGGCCCTCAGGGCTGTTTCCATTCAGAGCGGGTGGCCCGCATACATAGATGCCCTATCGTGGTTTAGTCCATCCGTGTACGCATCGTCACTGTGGTTTCCATCGCTTGGTGACTTTATGATAAACGTTTTAATCCTCACAGCCCTCGCGGCGTCTGCGCGTTATTTCTTCCATTCGCGACCTTCAGGGCCGCGAACAGGGCTCGCCATATTCGTGCTGCTCACTGCCCTCGGTTTTGCCTACGCAGTGTTCATCAACCACGTAATGAAAGGACTCGTGGTCAATTCCAACATCCCTTTCGACATCAATGTAATCACGCGCCTCAATCTTTTCAGCCTGGCCGGCATATGCAGCGGGGGCCTGCTCTACTTTTCCTTTTTTCTGGTCGCCGATGCAGCCGTGCTCAAAATACAGCGGTCAGGTACCGACCGCCAATATGCACTGCTAGCATTTGCCGTTCTTACATTGGCCCACGTTATCATCACACATTCTTTTGGTATCAAGGATTTGGCATTTGTACTCTGGCCCGTGGGAGTAACGGGAATGCTGATCTACATCCGCCTGTTTGCTCGCAAACCAAATCTCAAACTATCACATTCTGTAGTCGTGGTCGCACTTTTTGCCTTGGTTGCAGCACAGAACTTTTTGAAATACACTCAAGCGCGGGAGCGCTATCAGAGAAGTGCGCTGGTCGGAAAACTGGCTACTGGAGCAACTACAACATCGACATCTATCCCTTCTTGGCTGACAGCTCAGACTGGGGGAAGCTCACGCCCGTTCGCTCCACCTCCTTTCAGGAATTTATTGATCGGGCAGAGAAAAAAGGAGAGGTTACGGGTACAGACAGCACGCTGTTTTACCTCTATGAAAGTCGTGACCTGACGAGCTATATGGCTGTACTGCCATTGCACTACAGCCTTGCGCCCACTGCCGACGGATACCTGGTGATATTAATGAAAGCCAAGCCATTCGGCCAACAAGCGGGTTTTCCCTCCCTGCTGGTGGATGCCAAAACTGCATCGTCAATCGAAGAAACGGGTCGGTATGCCACTGCCAAATACGTGAACGGAAATCTCAGGAGCAGCAGTGGGGACTACATATATCGCAATACGTCCAAGGCCTTCACAGGCGCGGAGTCGTACCCCGTAAAATTCAAAAAGAACGGTTTTGAGCATCTCGTGACAAAAACCGACGAAGAGACCATTGTAGTCGTTTCAACGCCTGAACGAACATTATTCGACAGTGCGACAGTGTTCAGTTACCTGTGTGCGGTTTTTGGAATTCTCCTGCTTCCCGTCCGTCTTGCCCGAAAAGTGTGGTCAGGCCAGGGCCTGCTTGATCTCAACCTGAATCAAAAAATCCAAACCCTTCTTATCCTATTGACCCTCACGGCCATGGTTCTGTTTGCATGGGCAACAAAATTCTACATCGAGGAAAACTACGCTCGAAAAAACCGCGGATTGGTTCGGGAGAAAATGCAGTCCATTCTACGCGAAACCTCTGATCAGCTTAGCGAAGAGGAAGCGCTAGACTTCGGTATGACCGACTATGTAAACCGCTTGTTTTCGCAAATGTCTTTTATTTTTTACACTGACATTCACTTGTTCAACTCGCAGGGTGCCTTGGTGGCATCCAGCAGAATGAGGATGTTCAACGAAGGACTGATCTCGCGCAAAATGCATCCCGAAGCATACGCTGATTTGGCCTTTGCGGGCCGCACGGAATACCTGCATGAAGAGCGCATCGGTAAGCTCGCGTACATCTCGGCCTACACGCCTTTATACAACAAACAAGGAAACCTATTGGGGTATATCAACCTTCCTTACTTTGCCCGACAGGCCGAGCTTGAGAAGGAAATATCGAGTTTTCTCGAAACAGTTGTCAACATCTTCGTTTTGCTGTTTATCATTTCTATCCTGATAGGGCTTTTCATATCACAGTGGATCACTGCACCCCTGCGTGTACTCCGCGAAAGTCTTTCGGCCATTGAGTTGGGCAAAACAAACCGCATACTCGGATACGCAGGAAACGACGAGATTGGATTACTGGTTGCGGAATACAATGCAAAGGTGTCAGAGCTTGAGCACAATGCGGAAAGGCTTGCCAAATCGGAGCGAGAGTCGGCCTGGCGGGAGATGGCAAAGCAAGTGGCCCACGAAATCAAGAATCCCCTCACGCCGATGAAACTCACCGTGCAGCACTTACAGCGGACTTTAAATCAGGGTGACACAGTGAGTGCTGAGCAAATAGAGCGACTGACTAACAACCTCGTGGAGCAAATTGACGCACTGACTTCAATAGCCAATGCCTTTTCCAACTTTGCCAAAATGCCGGGCACCAAGGCAGGGCCGGTATTTCTGAAAGAGGTGCTTCAAAACACCGTCACACTCTTTTCACATTTCGACCACATCAAGATCACGCTCGATACCGAAGTAGTGGGGCAGGCCAAGGTGACTTCCGACAAGGATCAATTGGTGCGTGTGTTCAACAACCTCATTAAAAATGCGGTCCAGTCCATTCCCGAAACGAAGAAAGGGGCGGTCAGGGTAAAGCTTGAAAAGGAAGGAGAAGGATATAAAATAACCGTCTCCGACACCGGTTCGGGGATAGATCCGGAATTGAAAGACAAGATTTTCGTTCCTAATTTCACCACCAAATCGCGGGGGATGGGCCTTGGGCTGGCGATGTCGAAAAACATAGTCGAGCACAGTTCAGGCCGCATTTGGTACAAGAGCACCCCGGGAGAGGGAAGCCAATTCTATGTGTGGCTACCCGCCGCTTAGCACGACCCTTCTATTTTGGCAAGTGCGGCGACGAATATGTCGATAAGTGTTGCGGTCTTCGCATTCGATCAGGGCCCCCTTGCGAATTTTGAACCGGCCCTTACCACTTACTTCAGCCCCTTTCGAAATTTGAATCGATGTGCTGTCCGCCAGCACCATTCGCGCTCCACTCGATATTGAGAGTATCGCGCCATCTTCGAGCACCAGGCGGCTGTCGTCTTGGATATTCATCCTTCCGGAAAGGGCAAGCTCCGCTCCGCTCGCAATTCTGAGGTGGGTGGCATCGGTAAAAACTAAGGTTCCGTCGGGCAAGGTATCCGGGGTGTCGAGGCGGACGGGTGTCAGGCCACGGGCCAGTGTGAGTTCGGCTTTGACCGAAAGGTCGGGCCCCGAAGGGTTGTGATCGTTGAGAACGATATCGGGTGCGCACCAC
>JAIVHQ010000296.1 GCA_020200995.1 Flavobacteriales bacterium | reverse complement strand
GGCTCCAGCCATTTTTTGTCGAGACGCGATTGGAAGCACACGGTGTAGTCTTTTTCCGTAAGGCCGAGGCGCGCCGCGATGAGTCGGGTGGTGGCATAACAGGTGGCCTTGTAGCAAAACCTGTTTTCGTCGTTGATCTCGCTCTCGCAACTGTGGTTGTCGCAGCGGCGGTCTTCATACACCTTGTCTACCTGGCGCACGGGCAGGCCGTGGTAGGAGAAGAGGATGTGATCATAGCTCTTGAGGTCGAATTTCGAAGCGCGGTCCACCACGGTGTCGATATAACCCGGATTGTCCCAATACTGGCTGATGATCTTGAGTTCGGGAATCACATACCAATTTCGGATCAGGCGCATGGCTTTTTCCAGCGCCGAACCTGTGCTGGCAGATGCGTACTGTGGAAACATCGGCAAAATGATGACCTGGTCGTATCCTGCCTTTTCCATTCTCGCGCACACCTCGTTGAGGCTCGGCTTTCCGTAGCGCATGGCCAGTTCAACCGTTACGTTGTCATTGGCAAACTGCTCTGTAAGTTTTCCCTTGACGATTTCGCCGTAGACGAGCAGAGGCGATTGACCGCCGCTTTGGTCAAAGAGTTCTTTATAGATTTTGGCCGACTTCGGCGCGCGGAACGGCACGATGATGAGGTTGACCAAAATGGCTCGCAGCACAGTGGGAATATCAATGACCCGCGGATCATTGAGGAATTCCGAGAGGTATTTACGTACGTCACTTACTTTAGGGCTGTCGGGAGTACCGAGGTTGATTAAAAGTACACCTGTTTTTTTCTTCATATTTCCATTAACAACGTTACGGCACCGGGGTTCACCCAAAACTTAGATATGTAGCGCCCGATCATCTGTCGCTGCGAGAGCAGCCTCTTTAACGGCTTCGGCATAGGTAGGGTGGGCGTGGCTCATTCGGGCGATGTCTTCGGCGCTGGCACGGTACTCCATCGCCACCACAGCCTCGGCGATGAGGTCGGCGGCGCGGGCTCCAGTTATGTGGATGCCCAGCACCTCGTCGGTTTCCTTGTCGGCGAGTATTTTCACCAAGCCGTAAGTGTCGCCGCTGGCGCGGGCGCGCCCCAGGGCCTTCATTGGGAAGCTGCCTGTCTTGTATTCGGTGCCTTTTTCTTTAAGCTCCTCCTCGGTATAACCCACGCCGGCCACTTCGGGCCAGGTGTATACCACGTTCGGAATGAGGCGGTAGTTGATGTGCGGCTTTTGTCCGGCAATCACCTCTGCCACAAAAGCGCCTTCCTCTTCGGCCTTGTGGGCCAGCATGGCGCCTGCCACCACATCTCCGATGGCGAAGATGTGCGGAACGGAAGTGCGAAGTTGCTCGTCAGTTTCGATTTGTCCTTTTTTATTTGGCTCGATACCGATGTTTTCCAAACCGAGGCCTTCGGTGTATGGTTTTCTACCCACGGACACGAGACAGTATTCGGCTTCGAAGGTTACTTCTTTGTCTTTGGGGTCGAGGGCCGTCACTTTTACGCCTTTTCCCGTATTTTCCGCTTTTTGGACTTTATGCTTGAAGTTGAATTTCATCCCTTCCTTCTTCAAAGCCCTCATTATTTCCTTGCTCATGCTGCTGTCCATCGTGGCAATAATGCGGTCCATGAATTCAACCACTTCCACCTTGCAGCCGAGACGTGCGTAGACCGACCCCAATTCCAATCCGATCACACCACCGCCGATCACGATCATCGATTTGGGCACTTTGGTAAGCCCCAGGGCTTCAGTGCTGGTGATGATGCGCTTCTTGTCGGGTTCCATCCCGGGAAAGTAATTGGGTTTGGAACCCGTGGCGATCACAATGTTTTTTCCGGTGATTTTCTCTTCACCATCTGCTTTTTTAATTTTCACCGTGTTTTTGTCCTCAAAACTGCCGAGGCCGTGGTACACGGTTACTTTGTTTTTATCCATTAGGTAGTCGATGCCTTTAGTCGTTTGCTCGACGACCGCATTTTTGCGCTTGATCATTTGGGGCATATCCACCTTGAGCTTTTCCAGCCCAATGCCGTGTTCTTTAAAATTGTGTGCGGCATTAAAGTAGTGTTCCGAGCTGTCGAGCAATGCCTTGGAGGGGATGCATCCCACGTTGAGGCAGGTGCCTCCGAGGGTGTCGTATTTTTCGATCAGGGCGGTTTTGAAGCCGAGTTGGGCGGCGCGCAAGGCGCAAACGTAGCCTCCGGGTCCGGAGCCTATCACTACAATGTCGTATGATTCCATGGTGAAATTTTGTGGGGCAAGTATTTTAGGTACAAAGGTACGAAATAGGAGGGGTGTGTTAAATGGGCAATTGGCAATTAGCAATGGGCAATGACGTGGAGGGCGTGTTAAAAAGGTAATTGGCAATAGGCAAGACGAGTAGGGGTAGGTATGAATTGGCAATAAGCAATATGCAATTGGCAAGACGAGTAGGACGTGTTAAATGGGCAATTGGCAATATGCAATGACGTGTAGGGCGCGTTAAAAAAGTTAATGGGCATTGGCTAAGGGGAAGTGTGGCAGAGCGAGAGTCGTGCGGAGGTGATGGTAATCAATGGTAAACCCTACTTAAATTACTGAAAAAAAGCTCAATAACGCTCGGGATTGTGGATCATGTGATACAGCATCCTGCCGATCTCTTCATTGGTTTCAAGCAATTTCCGGTGTACTTCAGCGCTGATGTATTCGCATGCCAGCGCATAGTCGAGCCACACGCCCGTCTCGGAATTTTCACCGTCACAGTCTGTGAGTTTGGAGATGAAATGTGCCGGATACCTTCGCTTTCTGAAAGCCTCGGCGAGATTAGAGCACACACTCCTCGAACAACGCCTGATTTGATCGGTAAGCGCATACCTCTCCTCTTTCGGAAAAGACTTGCTCAATTCAAAAATCTCCATTGACAGCCCAAAAGCCTTCTGATACACTTTTGTCTCCTTAAAACTTGCCGCACCCATTTCGCATCTAAAAAAATTAAACAGTACGCTCATCCATAGCAAATAAAGACAAAATCACACTTCCAACAAAGCTCCACACCACTGAGCTGCGCCTTTTTCACACACCCTCCGGACTTGCTTGCACTCTCATGGTATAGGTTGACGCCAAAACTGTGGAAAACTTTCATAAATTGGATATGAAATGACATCCGAAGAAAGACAAAGAAGGCGCTTCAGCGAAGATTTTCGCAAAGAGCAAGTAAAGCTTATTGAATCAGGAGAAAGAACCCTTGCGGAAGTGTGCAAGCTCTATGAGGTCAAAAGAGATAGTGTTCTGCGCTGGCTTAAACGTTATGGAGCAAAGAAGTTACCGGACCGCATTTTGATAACCAATGGTAAAGAATATGATCGCATAAAAACCCTTGAAAGCGAGGTTAAGAAGCTGAAGGAGATTATCGGTGATCAGAAGGTTCAATTGGTTATCCAGGAGGAGTTTATTCGCTTGGCTGAGGATAAGTTGGGGGAGGATTTTAAAAAAAAGTGATGATTTTCCTATTAGAGGCCATCCGGCTCAAGCAAAGCGAGCATGGAGTTCCTATGACACATTTTTACAAAGAGTTTAAGATAACTCGGCAAGGATTTCATCAGGCACTAAAGGCCATGGGCGAAAAAGAAGCGATGATGGAGCGTATCACATTGATGGTAGTCAATTACAGATCCCGGGTTGACTTTCGCGCCGGATCACGCTCACTGTATTACAATTTGGGGATAAGAGAGCTCTTTGGCATCGGAATAACAAAGTTCGAAGCTTTGATGTCTGATCATCGCCTTTCATTGAAACCCCTGCGGGTAAGGATAATCACTACCAAGTCTGTCAAACAAAGCTGGAACTACCCAAACCTGGCCAATGGTTTACGTATTGATAATATCAACCAGTTCGTGGTGGGCGATTTGACCTACATTTACATAGAGGGTAAACGCTACTTTTTGTTCTGCCTGATTGATGTGTACAGTGCCCACATTGTGGGATATAGCTTCAGTACACGTATGAGAAGTATCGACGCTCAACAGGCTGCTCGTAGGTGGATAAAACTCAGAAGTTCCGATGCACTTTTTGGTTGTATCCACCATACCGATGGCGGCTCACAGTACTTCTCGGGTGCTTACCTTGCTATTTTAAACAATCTGAAAGCTCTTATCAGTTGTGCTGGAAACTGCCTGCAAAATGGATACGCAGAGCAGCGCAACGGGCTCTTAAAGCATCACTTGCTGCCAACAATAACGACGAGCACTGCCCGTGGAATTACTATTGCTGTGGGTCATATAATCAGCACTTACAACAAGCAACGGAAACAACAGGCCCTTGGCTGGAAGAGTCCTGTTGAATTTGAGAATCATATTCTTGAGCTCCGGCAACGGCCCGAGCGTAAATTGTTTAACTTCACAAAACTAAAAAATGGGTTTTAGGAGGCATACTGCGACCAAAAAGGCAACTGAAAAGTGGATGACCCAAAACATTTTAGGTCACCCACAGGCATACGCCTTTTCAGTCGATCAGGAGTATTCCTTGACAGGTTGCTCCCCAGCAGAGCCTGTCTCCGCTTATCCTGATGAAACAAACTTAAATCCTATCGCTAATATTAACCGAAAAGGTTTTCCACAATTTTTGGGTTTTGGGTAGGTGACCTGTCAACCTATTTCATGAGGGCACACATTGCCCATTGCCTATTGCCCTTTGCCTATTGCCCATTGCCCATTGCCCATTGCCCATTGCCTATTGCCCTTTGCCTATTGCCCATTGCCAATTGCCCATTTAACACGCCCTCCACGTCACCACTCACTCCTTCACCCACTTCCTTCGTTCCACCTCGCCAGTGGCCATAGTGATCTCTGCGATGTACATGCCTTTAGGCAACGGAGCGGTTGAAACCTCGCCGTCGCGATCTACCTGCGCGCTGTAGACCATTTTGCCGTCAAGGCTGAAAAAGCGCAATTCGGAGATGCCGTCTGGGAGCCCTTGGATGCGCAGTTGCCCGCTGCCCGGATTGGGGTAGAGTGTGATGGCCCGGTCGCGATCAATTCGGTCGATGTTTGTCACGATAGTGGTCGTCCATGTTTCTTTTATTCTTTCCAAATCGGCGTTGAGTCCCGTGGTATAGATTATGTGAGGCCCTATTGAGGTCATCATGCCGCCGCGCCGCTCGAATGAGGGCAGGGGTGCGAGCTCATTCCAATTGAGACCCACCCATTCCCAGTTTTTGAAATCGTTTAGGAAGTCTCCATCTTCGTCTTGCCCGCCGAAAATCACGGCATCGCCCATGTACCTGCCCATGGAGGCATATATGCGCCCTCCGCCGGGAAGTACTCCCACAGGAGTGGTACTCCACCCGTCTGAAGCTTCGAGAAAGGTGTACATCCCGCTGTATATGCTCCCGTCTTCGTTCATGCCTGTCCCGGTAAATACCGCCCTCTCGCCGGTGGCGCCGTGCACCCCCGCCTGCATGCGCCATACGCCACCGCCGGGGTAGTCGGCGATCTGCTCCCACGTATTGTCGGCAGTGTGGTAAATCCAGGATTCGGCGGTGTGATTGCCTTGACCAATACGCCCGCCGACGAAGTAGAGCTTGTCGTTCATGCTAAAGCAAGCCATGCCCGAGCGCCCCGCACCGGGATGTGGCGCCATGGCTGTCCAGGCATCCTCATCGGGGCTGTACCGCCAAAGGTCGTTGAAGTAGTTGTCGCCGCTGCCCACACCTCCGAAGATGTAGCCATAGCCGCCCGAAGCGCAACCACATGCGTACTGCCGTTCCATGCCTTCCGGCAAAGGTGCAATGGCATACCAGCCGTCGCTTACGCTGAAAGCGTAAAAATCGCGTGTTGGATTCCACCCTACCTCGAGGCCCGTGCCGAAATAGGCCACATCCCCCACGGTAAAGGCCGACCCGTCATCGCGGGCTGTGCCGGGGAAGTCAGGCGCCTGGTGCCATGATTGGGCCGAAATGGCTGTGCTGATGATCAGAGTGAAGTAGGAGAGGAGGGCTTTGGAAGATTGCATAGGTGGTTAATTGGTGGTTTAGTATAAATGGTACCTTTTCTACAGACAAAGAAGTATTTACTCTAAGTGCGGCAAGTCGTAAGTCAATAAGACGGAAAACTAATCAAACTTCTTCACGCCGTCCGTATTGAAAGGAGGTAGGTGCAAAAACAGACTGTGTTGTTTGCATCGACAGGATTTTCCAAATCGTTTCTTGTTCGATACGTATTTTGATCAAAAACGTATCATGTACGAAACGAAGTGGCCCATGCAACCCGGGCTACCACCCCATCAACGCATCAAAAACATCTTCCCAAAACCGCGATTAAAATACTGACTCGCGCCGCCGTCGCGCAGTTCGATGTTTTCGCCATTGAGGCGGGCCACCACGCGGTAGAGGTACACCCCGTTGGCGAGGCGATCGCCGTATTCATCTCGGCCGTCCCAGCGGTACATCGATTGGTTTCGCCCCACACGGATCGGGCCGAATTCTGCCTGTGTGACCTCGCGGACGATTTTGCCGGAAACGGTCATGATCTGAATCTTAAACTCATCGGGAATCATGGTGCCCGTCAGGGTAAAGATGAATTGCGTGCTTGTGGTGAAGGGGTTGGGGTAATTCAGCACTTCGGTGATGGTGGAGCGATTGATCACTTCAAAGTCGATGCGGTAGTCGATGCTTCCCGAGGCATTGCCCGACTTATCGGATGCCTGCACCAAAAGTTTGTGCTTGCCGTCGTTGCGGAAGTTGGGGCGGTAGAGTATTTTCGGCTTGTTGCGCTCGTCTATGGCCGGAATAAAGTCGATAAAGTAGTCGCCACCCAGGCCCGAAGAAAAGAACACCCGCTCAAAATCGCCGCCGGGCGGGGCCACGAAAATTTTGAAAAACGCGGTGTCCGAGGGTTCGTCCATCAGTAGAAAAGGATTCTCGTCTTTCAGGGTCACCAGAATTTCAGGCACGGGCGATACCACCTCGCCGTTGATGATGTGAATGCCGTCGAAAGTGACGTCCAGAATGGGGTTGACCTCGTCTGCTTCCACTTCGAATGGTATCCGCATCAGGTTGTTGAAGTGGTTTTGTTCGGGCTGATCGGCGATGCCGGTAGAGCGATCGATCGGGTTCACCTCTAACCACACGGCGTTGCTTCCGCTGAGGTTGCGCGTGTCGAAGGTCACCGTATCGATCAGTATTTGCCCGGCGAGCAGCGGGGCCTGCCTCGGGTATTCGATCGGAATTCGGTTGCGCTGGTTGTCCTCGACCCAGTAGTTCACGAGCAGCGAATCCATGTCGAATTCCGAGATGTTTTTCACCGCCACCGAAAGCAAGCCTTCTTCACCTTGCTGCATATTGGCGGCGTTGAATTCGAAGTGAACATTGGGCGCCACGGCGGCCTCCGGCACCTGCTCATAGAGCACATGCCACCGACCGATCTGCTCCGGGGTGGCGAATACTTCATCTTTCAGCCGCGCTTCGAGCCGCATGAAAGGGTATTCTTCGGCTGAAATAAGGCTGCCGAGATCGTGCTCCGGGGTGGCGAATACTTCATCTTTCAGCCGCGCTTCGAGCCGCATGAAAGGGTATTCTTCGGCTGAAATAAGGCTGCCGAGATCGGTCGAAAGGGTTTCGCTCGGGTCAAACTCCCCGTTGAAAATCGGCGTTTCGTTCCCGTCGCTTTTCACCCCGATGAGGCTGATCAGGGTGGTGTCGCCGGGTGCACCGTCCTGACTCAAAGTGCGCCAGCTCGCCTTGCCCCAGTTCAGGGATGGTCCGATAAGCCGTGTGCGCAGCAGTCCTTCTGTACCGTTGGCCGGGATGTCCACCACATTGATGACGGTATCCGACGGGCTCGTGCCGTATACTTCATTGGCCCAGGCCGGGTCACCCTTTCGGGCAATCAGCGAATACGGCACGTTGTCCAGGGCATCGGGAGCGCCGATTTGCACCGCGCCGAGGTTTTGAAAAGCGGTGTAGATGTCGGGCGTATTGTCCCAGTCGCTGTAGTTGATGGTGCGGATTGGGTAGAGCACCACATACCAGCCATTCGGTATTTGATTGCCAAGAAGCAGGTCGGCCAGCGACTGCATTTGCGTCGGGTTGTTTTGGCGGAATACAAAGTGGTATTCTACCCGGTTGCGACATCCCGTCCCGGCATTGGCATTTCCGAAATCATTCTCGGGATTTTGTCCTTCGGCGTTGGTTCCCCAGGCTTCGAAGCTCACCGGGTCGATCACCGCGAGGTGTATGGAAGGCGTCAGAAAGCAAGCACCGTATTCCAGAATACTCGCATTCAGTAAGATTTCATTTGCATTCGGGTTGCCCTGATTGTTGCCCATCACGCGGTTGGAGATTCGCACAGTTCCTGTAAAAAAGTCGATTTGGCGCTCCTGGCGGTTGAATTCAGTCTGGAAGAAGTTGTTGTTTTTAAACTGAAAAATTTGCGACTGCCCCCAGCCGCGCTCGCCGGCAATGTATTGAAAATTGCTTTCGCGCCAGTTGCCATCTTCTTCCGTCTCGGCTTCATTGCCGCGTGCTCGCCAAAAGTAAACGGCGCTGTCGGGGTAGGTCATTGGCGGCGTCCATTCTATGAGTCCACCCGTTTGGGTGATGTCGGTGGTTTGCAGCAGCGGACTGTTGAAGGTGTCTGTGGTATCGATTTCGAGGCGGTAGGTGGTCTCCGAGGCCAGCGGATTTCCCGTTGAGGCCTGTAAGGTGACATTGGGTTCGGCCACCACTGCGTAGGTGTACGGGTACACGGGCACGATTCCCCCGTTGGAAATCAGCAGTTCCACCCCGTTTACCTGGTTGTTTACAAAGTCGAAGCCGGGCATCTCTTCTACCACATTTTCCGGAAGGTCCACGGTCACATTGAAAGTGTGAAGTCCGAGCCCGAATTGCGGGTCGATCGGCAGGCGAAAAGTGACGGTGTCTTTGTAAAGCAGGCCCGGCAGCGTACGCACGTAGATGGAGTCAGGGGCTCCTTCGGGTGTGTTGTGCTCAATCAACATATTGAACGACTGATTTGTACCCCTTGCAGTATTTGTCACCACCACACTGATGTCGAAGCTGTCTATTTCAGCAGTAATGTTTTCGGGGGTGAAGAAAATGTCGTTTTCGGAAATAGATAGGTCGGGCAGTGGCCACGAGTTGAGTACGATGGCGGGGTCGCCCTGAAGGCTGACGCCGAGGCAGGTGTTTACCATGAACAGGTTGGGAGTGCTGCCCAGCGAAAACTGGATGTCTTGCACGGTGCGCAGGTGGTGGTCGCCGATGGTGCCTCCGTAGTTGAGCTTTGAAAGGTGCTCGTAAAATTTTCGGCTGTAAATGTTGAGGTAGGGCTCGAAGCCGAGTTTCACCGAGGCCAAAAATCCGATCACGCCTTTTCCGTTCAGAATGGTAAAACGCTCGCTGGTACTGCCGTAACCCGGGCTGTGAAAATCGCCGGTGAAGCACGAATTTCCCAGCAGTAGCGGGTGCCTTCCGTCCCAGTCAAAATTTTCGGGGTTGTCAATGCTCTGGTCGAATCCGTCAGAGGTAGCATGGCCGAAAAAGGTGAGCAGCGAGGTGCCTGTTTCGATCAGGTCGGTGATCTCTTGCGAAACGTTGAATTGGATGGGCTCCGAACTGCTTTTCAGAAATGTGGTGACCGTTCCGCCGAAGCTGGAATCCTGGACGATGGTCGCGTAATTGGCCAGGTATCCTGCAAAATTTTGTTGCTCGCTTGTGTTGTTTCCACCCCCGAAGTGGAGTACATTCTTCATCCATTCAGCATGTGTTTGCGCCTCAAAAGCCTGCACTTTTTGTAGGTACCAATCCACTTCTGTAGCATTGCGGGCGCTGATTCGGCCGGTGCGAATGGCCGGCTCGAGTGTGGTGTTGAGCAAGCCCGCGGTGATGTAGCTATCGCTCGAAGGATAGCCGAGTGAGGGTACGAGGTTTCTTTGAAAAAACACGGGGTT
>JAIVHQ010000295.1:6630-12321 GCA_020200995.1 Flavobacteriales bacterium | reverse complement strand
CTCAAGCAGGGCAGGTAGGGCGTGTTGTACCAAAGGGCCGCCGGCGGGGGCTTTGAAATAGGTATTGTTTTTTTCTTCCAACGTGTGTGGAGCGTGGTCAGAAGCCAGCACGTCGATGCGGCCATCGTTGACTGCAGCCCTCACGGCTTCCCGGTCTTCGGCGGTTTTTACGGCGGGGTTCCATTTGATACGGGTGCCTTTGCTTTCGTAATCGGCGTCGGTAAAATAAAGGTGGTGGGTGCAGGCCTCTGATGTGATCTTTTTTTCAGAAAGGGGAATGTCGTTGCGAAAAAGGGCAGTCTCGCGGGCCGTGGAAATGTGGAGCACGTGAAGCCTGGCGCCGAATTTTTCGGCCCGCTCTATAGCCATCGACGAGCTGCGGTAGCATGCCTCGGCCGAGCGAATCAAAGGGTGGGCTGAGATGGGGACGTTTTCTCCGTATTTTTTCCGAAAGATGGCGGTGTTGGCCGCAATGGTGGCTTCATCTTCGCAGTGCGTGGCGATCAGGGTCGGGCTTTCACGAAAAATACCTTCAAGTGTGTCGGGGTCGTCCACCAACATATTTCCCGTGGAGGAGCCCATAAATACTTTCACGCCGCACACCCGCTTCGGATCTGTTTTGAGCACTTCCGAAAGGTTGTCGTTCGATGCGCCCATGAAAAAGGAATAATTGGCGGGCGATACTTCGGCCGCGCGGGCATATTTCTCCTCGAGCAATTCTTGTGTGAGCGTGTTGGGAACGGTGTTGGGCATTTCCATAAAACTCGTGATGCCTCCGGCCACGGCTGCGCGGCTCTCGGTGGCGATCTCCGCTTTGTGGGTGAGGCCCGGCTCGCGAAAGTGCACCTGATCGTCGATGACTCCGGGCAGCAGGTGGAGTCCTTCTGCACGGATTACTTCAGTGCCGCTGTCGGCCGTCAGATCCTTACCGATTTCCTTGATAAGCCCGGCTTCGATGCGCACATCCACCCGGCGTTGGCTGCCTTCATTTACTACGACTGCGCCTTGAATTATAATTTTGCTCATGGTTGTTGTTTTCTTAGGCGCATTTTCAAGACCCCAAAAAAGGCTTCCTTGAAAATGCCCATGTTCATTTTACTTAATCCTATTTGTCTGTCTTTAAAAGTTATGGGGACTTCTTTCAGTTTGAATCCGCGGCGAAGTGCGGCGTATTTCATCTCGATCTGAAAAGCGTAGCCCACAAATTCGATCCGGTCCAGGTCAATGGCCTCGAGCACTTCGCGGCGGTAGCACACAAAACCCGCAGTGGTGTCGGTGATGTTCATCCACAACACTGTGCGCACATAGATAGAGGCGGAGTATGACATCAGCACGCGCAGGAAAGGCCAGTTGCGTACATCACCGCCCTTCACGTAGCGCGAACCTATGCTCAGGTCGGCGCCGCCATCGGTGCAGGCCGCAAAGAGGCGCGGCAAGTCTTCGGGATTGTGCGAGAGGTCGGCATCCATTTCAAAAATGTGGGTGCAGTCCATTTCCAGGCACTTCCTGAAGCCGGCGATATAGGCCGTGCCGAGTCCGTTTTTCGTGGTGCGCACCATTAAGTGCAGCCGCTCGGGATAGGTTGATTGCATTTCGCGGACCAGGTCGGCAGTGCCGTCGGGCGAACTGTCGTCCACCACCAAAATGTCAAAGGCCGTCTCCAATTTGAAAACACGCTCAATGACGTTTTTGATGTTACCCAGCTCGTTGTAAGTGGGAATGATGACAATGCCCTTGTTCAATCCGCAAAATTTTTGCTAAGATAAGGGAATCGATCACTTGCATTCAACCGACCCGGACAATCGGCTTATTTTTTTCCGATAGGGCAGGCATGAGAATGGACTTTCCGGACAGACACGGCTTAGCGCAGGAGAATCACACTCCCACGATAGGTCTTCGGATCAATGTCAAAATCAGGCCGCGCGGTGATTTGCCAGATGTATACATCAGTGCCTTCATAGTATTCCCGATCTGAACCGCCTCCGTTCCACTTTTCATCGGGATCATCGGTTTCAAATACAATTTGACCTTTTCTGTTGGCAATCCAAAAATTGTATTCGACCGGCCTATTCGAGAGCACGGGGCCGAAGAGGTCGTTGAGCCCGTCGGCATCGGGGGTGAAGGCATTGGGAATGTAGAGGAAGAAATCGTCGGCCACTGTCACTGTTCGGCAACGGCGCGCTGTGCACCCCTCGGGGCTCATCACGTCCAGACATACCTCATAGGTGTCGCCCACCACGTCGGGAAAAAAGTAAGTCAGGTTTCGCCCCTCGCTTTCCACGAGGCTGTCTACCTGCCAGATGCTCGATACATCGAGCGGCGATTGGTTGAAAAATGCCGTGCGCGGTTCAGAAACGGTCGGTTCTTCAGGTTCGAAGCGGAAATCGGCGTAGGTGTCGTACACCGCGATGTCGATCGGGAAGGACGAAGTGTCGGAGCAGCCTTCGGCCGAGGTGGCCGTGACGAAAACGGGGTAGGTACCCTCATTGTTAAAAGTGTAGGTCAGAAAGGGGGTTTCTCTCGCAAAGCTGCGTCCGTCGGTTGCCCACACGTATTGCGTGTTTTCGCCGCCATCGATCACTTCAAATTCCACTTCATGCGGAGCACATCCTTCGGGATCACTCACCGAGAATGCGGCAGGTGGCAGGTTGAACACGTCGATATTTTGAATCACCGAGTCTCGGCAGCCGTTTTCGTTGATCACAACCAACGTGATGTCCATGATGGTTTCGGCACTGAAACGTGTGATGGCTGCATTGGGATCTGAGAAGCCCGATGCGGGGCTCCACAATGTGGTGACTGCTCCGGCGCCGAAGAGGTCAATCGAATCGCCCGAGCAAAATGGCTCAAGCCCGAAAATCTCTGCTTCGGGAATGGGGTACACCGTGACATTTACGGAATCATTGGCCTCACACCCGTTGAGCGCTGCGTTGAGGTAGAGGACGGTGGACGCGGGCGTATCGCCAAGGTTGTCAGGTAAAAAATTGACGGGCGTCCCCGAGGTCGAGATCAGGTCGGGATTTGGCTCCCAGGTGTAAACGGTTCCTGTTGCGGGCGCAGTGCCAAACGAGGTCTGCGATCCGTGGCAGAGGGTGGTGTCGGCACCGGCATCGGCCACGGGCAGGGGCCGCACTTCGAGAAATATGTCGATGGAATCGGAGGCGGTGCACCGCTCATCTGTAAGGCCGGCCACGGTGTAGACGGCTTCGGTTTGGAGTTCCACTTCGAGGGCTGCATTATTTGCCGAAAAGGCACCAAAAAATACTCCGTCCTGAAGCAGGTCAAAGGAGAACGCGGGCTCTCCTTCAAATTCCAGTGCCAGTGTGGCGGTATCGCCCTCGCAAATGAAGTCGTCGATGATGGCAGTGGCACTCGGCAGCGCGTAATGTACGAGTTCAGCGCTGCCTTCAACGCTGCCCGGGCACCACTCCGCGCTCACTGATGTCAAAGTGTAATCGCCGGGAGTGGTCGCTTCGATTTCGAAGTTGAAGTCGGAAATGGTTTCTGTGAAGCTGTCGCCGTTGATGCTGTAGGTGAGCGATTGCGGAAGGGCACCCGAGACGACAGGGGCGAAAAAAATCGTGTCGTACGGGCAGGCTTCGAGCTCGCCGCTCAGGCTCACCTCCGGACTTTCGTAAAAAATGACCGGCGTTCCGGCCGCCACGGAGAGAAAGGGATCGCTCAGATCAACCCCGCCGGCAGCCGCATTTCCGACCACGGACGAAATGTAGTAGACGGTTTCATATGCGAGTGAAGCATTATAGCTGAATACCGGGTCGGCCATTCCAGCACCGTTCCCAAAGCTCCGCCGCTCTCCGTATGCAGGGCAAAAAGCAAGGTGTCGTTTCCGTCCAAAACGGCTGGCGTGGCTAAGACTGCTTCGGCTGCGGCACTCCCGCAACCCCTGAGCGTATCGCCCGCAACCTCGCCCGCGAAAGTGAGTACAGGGCAAAATAGGGTGCCCGTTAGGGTATCGCTCCCGCAGTTCACTCCATCGGTGAGCACGATTTCCACCTCGGTTTCCGAAGGCTGGGGAACCGAGTTGAAGGTGGCCCCGTCAAAACTTCCGCCAATGCCCTGGACATTGTAACTCGCAGGATCGCCTTCCACTGCTTCAAAACTCACTTCAAAAAGGGCATCGATACCTGTGCACGTGAAAGTCGGATTTTGAATTTGCGGTATACCGGGAAACAGAAGGACCACCTCGTCGGAGGCTGTGCAAATGCCATTGGTCGCAGTGGCCGTCAATGTGTATTCGCCCGCGGCATCGGCGGCAATTTCGGCTTCATTGTCGGGGCCTTGGGATACGGGCGTAATGCCGGGTGGAAATGTCCAGGTCAGATCACCCGCCGTTGTTTCGGCATCGACATCTGCCGTTAGCCCGCACAGCGATTGGTCGGGAGAGGCCGTGACCACGGGAATATCGTAAAAGGTGAGGGCAGTCTCGGCTGTGTCAACGCAAATCCCGCCATTGGTTCCTATTGCCGTCACACTGTAACTTCCTTCACCCGCTGCATTGAGCTCGTGGATTCCCCCGCCGAGGTTGTCGATAGAAATTCCCGCAGGAAGTTCCCATTCGATGAGGTCGGCGGTGCCTTCGAGCTCAATGGTGATGGAGGAGCCGCAAGCAGTGTCGGCGGCCGGCAGCGAAATGGCGGGTTGCGGTACATAGGTCAGTGTGACTTCGTCGCTGTCGATGCAGCCGTCGCCGGCATCTTCGGTCCATGTGAGGGTATAGGTGCCGAAGTCGGGGGCGGTGATTTGGGCCTGTGGGTCATTCAAGTCACTCGCCGAAATCCCGGCAGGAAGGGTCCAGGTGCCTGTCCCGATGCTCGGGATGGCTTCTGCACTATAGCTGAGTCCGCAAACTGATACATCGGGTCCCGCATTTGCATCGGGAAATTCAGCTGCGGGTATGACCACCGAAAAAATGCCCGTGCACCCCAAATCAAGGTCGTTTAAGGTCACTTCGTAAGTTCCCGCTGAAAGGCCCGCGCGCGAAAATTCGGTCGAACCGTTGTCGGCCCACTCGGCAGTGTAATTGCCTGAACCGTAGATCACATCGATTGAAACGCTGCCGTCGTTTCCGTTGCAGCTCTCGGGCTCAATGTCTGCGGTGCTCGTGAGGGAGATGAGTACCGTGGCTTCACCAAAATTTTCGCAAGAGCCCTCGGGATAGGCTCCTGTAGCGACAAAAACCACGGTGGAATCGGTCGCTGCGGTCGGGTTATCGCAGGGATTGCACGAGAAATCGGGCCCCGTTTCGAGGGTGTCACCTTCGAGGGTCCAGGTGTGGGTGCCGCCGTTTTCGGCAAATAAATTGACCTGTTCGCCCGCGCATACGAGTGTGTCGCTGCCAACGGCCACAGGATTTCGGAGCCCGATATCCACAGCCAAAAACGATTGGCCCACAACGGGGCAGTTGTCGTCGGTCGCAGTGATCAGGAATGAGCCGCCGGTGTAGCCGCCGGGTATCGTTCCGCAAAATTCTGCAGTGGCGGGGTTTTCGCCCGTCACCGTCATGTTGGCGCCGGGAATGAGGTTGTCAATATTTGAGGTGATACTGACTATTAATGCGGGATCATCAGATGCAAAGGCGATTTCGAAGCAGAAATCATCACCTTCGCATGCCCCGATTGCATTGTCGCTCACAGGGTATCCGCCGCCGCTCAAATGAGAGAGGCTCCCTGC
>JAIVHQ010000295.1:0-6491 GCA_020200995.1 Flavobacteriales bacterium | reverse complement strand
AGCCTGTGTTGGCGGGTGTCACGGAAATCTGTCCGTTTTGGTCATTGATGGAAATACCCGGGATGGGCTCATTTCCCGAATAGGGCGGGGGGTAATCCATTTCTTCGGGATCGGGAGCTGAAACGGAGGTGAGGGCGGGAACGAGTTCGTACACCAAGCTGTCGCCGTCGGGTTCAGTAAAGCCGAGGTTGTAAAACACAGGTGATGCGGCGCAAACATATGGCAGGTTGAGCACGCCGAGGGTAGGAGAGTCGTTGCAACTGCCATCCTCGTTGTTGAGAAAAGCTTCGACGTGTATGCGGTTGGTCTCGGGAGAGATGAGGTTGACCACCGGGCTTCTGTTTTGCTCGGCCGCTACAATGGTCCAGTCGGCGCAGGGTGGCAGGGTCACCGTTTTTCGGTAAACGTTTAGCTCAATCCCGGGTTCAAAGCCGCCGGCACAATTGCTCTGAGGTAGGGCTGCCGGGCAGAGCTGAGAAACCTCTTCGGTCAATTCCAACGGGAATATTTCGAAGCCCAAAAGGTCGCATGAAGAATAGATGTAAATGCTGAGCTGACCAGCGGCAGGTTCGGGGTCTGAGCAGTCCCGAAAAAGGTTGACGGTGATCTCGTATTCGTTACCGCCGAGGCATTCGTAGCTGATGTTGAGTCCCGAATTGTGGCCCGCCATGAGCACTGCTGGCATCGACAAGCTTGTCAGCAAAAAAAAGAATACGGCTCGGAAACTACCCAAAGTCATTGCGGGTCAAAGGTAAGAACCTGAGTTCAATTCTTATTTGGGTTCAGAACGCCTGTAAATACTGATTTTCATGTGTTCATGTTTATTTAAAGAGGTCACATGGAGCTCGCTATTCTTCCTGTACGCCTTTTGCAAATATTTTGATCAAGGCTCGGTTCAACTAAAAATGATGAAGAACTAAGCGTAAGCGATCTCTTTATAGCCTTTGAAAATAAACACTCTTAAAAAATAGCGGGCTATTTCGAATCATTTTTAGCAAGAAAATCGCTGTTTACAGGTGGAAATGCACTCACGTTGTCTATAAATAACCGCTATCCTGCGTTGCATTCTTCTTGCTTTAGCCCGCTACCTGCCCTCCGGGAGGCGGGAAGCTTTGAAAATGCGCGTTATTCGCATTTTTATATTTTCAGCGGTGCTCATGAGATCGCTCGTGCCTCGGTAAGTTGTCTTGCGGCTGCTTATGAACATCTGAATCCCGGAATAAGAAGCGAACTCAGGTTACAACCTGATTTTATCGAATGCGCAAAATTTAGTTCAATCCTTGGGATTTCAAGGATGCGTGTTACCTTTAGATTAACATTCGTTCACGTGTGGAAAAAAACGTGTTTCTCGACCACCGGAATGGCTACATTTGCACCCGACAAAATCAAAAACTAAATGTCATGAAAAAACTTTTACTTCTTGCCGCTTTCGGATTTGCTGCTACCTTCGCTTCAGCGCAAAACGATTGCATTGAATTGTTTTTCTCCGAATATGTGGAAGGCTGGGGAAACGACAAAGCCCTCGAAATCTACAATCCGACTTCAGAGCCCAAAAATCTGAGCGATTACATGATCAGCCGTTTCTCGAATGGTTCGCCATCAGCACAGGCCAATCAAAGATATGTTTTACCTGATGTGATGCTTGCACCCTATGACGCCTACGTTGTGGTGATCGACAAAACAAACCCCGACGGTGAGGGCCAGGAACAACCCGTGACCATGAAACTTCAGGAGAAGGCCGATCACTTTGCCAACCCTGTTTACAACGACAACAACACCATGTACTTTAATGGCAACGACGCGATGATGCTGAGCAATGTCGCAGGTGGAGGTACAGGTTTCCCTGTTGACATTATCGGTCGAATCGGTGAGGACCCGGGAAGCCCGAATTTTCCCGAACTATCAGGCTGGAATGATGTGGGTCCTTCGTTTACCACCGTCACCAATGGCGTTCCGGGTTGGACCACCAACCACACCATGATTCGCAAGGCCGAAGTGACCATCGGTAGATTTACCGGAAGTGAGCTTTTCAACACGGGCCTTGAGTGGGACACCCTCGCTGCCCCCGGTGCACAATCAGAAGATATTGACGGCGTGTGGGAATCGCTCGGTTCGCACGACTGCGCGTGTGAGCCACTGAGCACCGTTGATAAAGAAACAGCACCCGGAACACTCTTCCCGAATCCGGTGGGACCTTCAGAAATGCTGCGATTCACTGCTCCCTACCAAACAGAACGTTACGAGATTTTCGACATCACCGGAAAGCGTGTGGCCGATGTAGTGATCGGAAATGTAGAGTCATTTGAAATCGGAACTGCCAAACTCGGCAAAGGCGTTTATGTGCTCCGCACCTATGCGGGCAGCAGCGCCTATGTCAACAAGTTTGTGGTGCAGTAAACTGCCTAAAGCGTGCACAAAAAAATCTCACTCATGATACTCCTTCTTTTCGCGGGGGGAGTATCATTGCTTCACGGTCAGCTTGCCACCGTGAAAGGAAAGGTCCTCGACGGACTCACAGGCGAACCCCTCCCGGGTGCATCAGTCACTTATGGTCCGGGAAAGGGTATGGTCACACGTTTTGACGGAACATACGAACTGGAGCTCACTGCTGACAACTACACCCTGGCCTATTCTTATGTAGGCTTTGAGACAAAAACATTTGAGGTTTCGCTGCGGCCCGGTCAAACCCTCGATCAGGTGGTTCGATTGAATTCAATCACCCTTAAGGAGGTGGCCATCGTGGCCGACATGGCGCGGGATCGAAAGACACCGGTGGCTTTTTCCACCATCTCGCCTCGGCAAATTTCAGAAGAGCTCGGCTCCCAAGACCTGCCGATGATCCTGAACCACACCCCCGGCGTATACGCCACGCAGCAGGGTGGCGGTGACGGCGATGCGCGTATCAACATCCGAGGTTTTGACCAGACCAACATTGCCGTGATGATCGACGGGATCCCCGTCAACGACATGCAGAACCGACGCGTGTTCTGGAGCAACTGGTTCGGTCTCGACCTGGTGACGGGAAACGTGCAGGTGCAGCGCGGATTGAGCGCATCCAAGCTTGCATTGCCCTCCATCGGGGGTACATTGAACATTCTCACCAAAGGAATCGACGACAGGCAGTCTACAAAGTTCCGCCAGGAATTTGGAAGTGGAAATTATACGCGAACCACCTTCATGCACAATTCCGGCAAGCTCGACAACGGCTGGGGGTTCACCATTTCGGGATCGTATAAAAATGGAGACGGCTTGGTGGACGGTACATTCACTGAAGGCTTTTTTTATTTCGCCAAAATCGAAAAGATTACCAAAAAGCACCGCATCAGCTTCACCGGATTCGGGGCGCCACAGAACCACGGTCAGCGTTCATTTAAGGGAGAAGTGGCCGAATACAGCCATTCATTCGCCCGGGAGTTGGGGATAGACGATGATGTGATTTCCCGCATACCCGACAGGGGCCGGTATTATAACCAGCACGTGGGGCAGTGGGAAGATTACAGCTTGATCGGCGTAGCCAATAACCCGCCCCCGCCACCTTTTCCGGCACCTGCTGATGAGTATCTCATCACCCGTCGCGGGCAGTTGAATACCATCAATGAGCGCACCAATTTCTATCACAAGCCGCAGTTTACCCTTCGCGATTTCTGGCAAATTCACAATGGCCTCTCCATTTCTACTTCTGCCTATGTATCCATCGGAAGGGGAGGAGGTACCCAGCTTCGTAGCCGCTCGGGTCTCGGTCAAACGGATGCGGGCTTGATTGACCTGCAGGAATACTACGATTCAAATATCACGAATTCACTTAACGCAGAGTACAACTACGTCAATGTCAATCCCGAATTCTCTGAAACAGAAATTCAGGCAAGCGAGTATGTGCGTGTTGCTCGCAATGACCACTTCTGGACAGGGTTCCTTTCGCAGGCCAATTGGGAAATGACGGATGTGCTCACCCTCACCGCCGGGGTTGACTTTCGGTATTACAAAGGTTCTCAATACAGTAAGATCCATCAATTTATAGGTGGCGACTATTACATCGACAACTCTGACCTGAACGCTCCCCGCAACGAAATGAAGCGCGAGGGTGACCGATTGTTCAGAAACCAGGAAGCACACGTGGCATGGGGTGGCGCATTTGCTCAGGCCGAATACAGCGAAGGCCCCCTGACCGTGACAGCCAACCTTACTGCTGCTCGCACGGGCTTTATGGGGCGGGACTACTACAGGGCGCGAACGCTCGATGTGGGGGATACAACCCTGGCCATCGACTACCGCGACGAGATTACTTACAATGATGAAACATACGACCGAAACTCACCGGGATTGGAAACATACCAAACCGAGTGGATTTGGGTAAATGGTTTTACCTCCAAGCTCGGAGCCAACCTCGATCTCACCGACAATAAAGCGAAGAGCGCGCCCAGTATGTGCAGGGCAACGTTGTGATTCGCGACATCGAAGGCAATCCTTTGGAATTCGTAATCGACCCTCGCGGAGTGCGCGTGGGTGATGCAGCCCAACTGCAATTTGGCGGGGCGCTTGAATTCAAGCCCACGCGCGATTCCTTTCTCCGCGCACGCGTTTTGCATTTCGGACAAAACTACAGCCAGTTTCAGCCCGAATCAGTCACAGGGGTGAATCAAGGCCGCCAGTCCTGGCAGATTCCCGATTACACCTTGTTCGAGCTTCACGCCAGTTACAGGTTTCAGTTTGAACGCTCAAATCTGAGGTTCGGAATGAGCTGTTTCAACTTGTTTGATATTTTCTACATCACCGATGCGCAGAACAACGATACCTTCACGAGGTACACCAATACTCAAAACTTTGATGCGGCTTCCGCCGGAATTTTCCCGGGAATGGGCCGCAGGTTCAACTTTAACATCACGCTTGAAATCTAACAAACAGAATACATGAAGAATCTTTTACTTTTTGCCGCAATCGTCTTAACGGTACAAGCAGTATCGGCGCAGGATGTGATCGACATCGCTGAAGCGCGCACCATGGCCGAGGGCGAAATAGTCACCGTCACGGGCACTGTCACCAACGGAGAGGAACTTGGCCCCATTCGCTATTTCCAGGATGCGACGGGTGCCTTTGCGGCTTACTCGAACGATTTTACCGGCGCGGTCGCTCGACACGATTCGATAACCCTGACGGGAGAAATCAGCTTTTTCAACGGGTTGATGCAAGTCTCGCCGGTCAGCGATTTTACCAACCACGGTCCGGCAGTGGTTCAGATCGAGCCCGTAACCGTGACCCTCGGCGAAGTCGGTGACGATACCGAAGCCTTGCTCATCCGCGTCGAGAATTGCGTTTTTGCTGACGGCGGTTCCACTTTTACAGGAAACTCAACCTACAGCATATCATCAGGTGCAGCTGAAGGGATCGCTTATACGAGAAACGGCAATCCTTTGGTAGGTTCGCTCATTCCCGTTAGTTCGGTGGATATTGTGGCCATTGGATCGCAATTCACATTCACCGGGACAGGTGGCTACCAGATATTGCCCCGAGATGAAGACGACATCACGAGCCCCAACCCTGTTAACATTATCTCGGCGGTTACCGTCAGTGATTTGACTGCGAATGGTTTTACCATCAGCTGGGTGACCGATGTCGCTACGTCAACCGAGGCCTTTTACACGGATAATATCGACGGTGACGGACTTACCGACAACGTGACCACACAGGCAGAATCAGTCACCCAACACGCCCTGGTGCTTGATAACCTGGAGCCGGGTGAGGTTTATTTTACCCGTATTTTCTCGGTAGCTGAGCCCGACACAGCGTTCAGTACTGTGTTTGCAGTGGCAACAATTTCAAACAGCTCGGGCACCATCGAGGCTTTTTTCAATGCATCGGTGGCACACGAGGTGGCCGAGCCTGCTGAAAACCTCGCTGAGCAAACCAACCTGCGCGACAAAGTGATCGAGATGATCGAGGCCGCCCAAACGAGCATTTCAATGGCGGGCTACAACATCAATGACAATCAAATCGTAAGTGCGCTCAACGCAGCCCACGCCAACGGAATCACTGTGCGCTACATCGCCGAAGACGGCAACGCCAACTTCGCCCTGGACAACATTTCGCCCGACATCCCCGTGCACTACCGCTACAACGCAACAGGGTCGGGCATGCACAACAAATTTGTCATCGTCGATGCCCAATCGATCAACAACAGCTATGTACTGACAGGAAGCACCAATTTTACCAACAACAACCTCTTCACCGACCCCAACAACATGGTGGTGATTCAGGACCGTGCGCTGGCCAAGGCCTACACCATCGAATTTAACGAAATGTGGGGAGGTAGCGGCCCGATGTTCGATGAAGAGGCTTCGCGCTTCGGCCCCGATAAGTCGAACAATACACCGTCGCTTTTCAAAATCGGCGGCAAGGACGTGGAGCTTTATTTCTCCCCATCCGACGGTACCAACAGCGCCATCATTAATGCCCTTGAGACCACTGATGCTTCGGTTGAGTTTTCCCTACTTGTC
>JAIVHQ010000089.1 GCA_020200995.1 Flavobacteriales bacterium | reverse complement strand
CTCTTCTATATATTTGTGCTCTTTGGCATCGGTCCACAGCAGCTGATCATAGCCCTGCTCATTGGCGAGTTTGGCGGGCTGCATCGATCCGGCGTAGTTGCCCGCCGCTTTTGCAAATCCCGTACCTCCGCGAGCTGCGCGGGTGTAGTGGCGCTCCACTTTCACACGCACGGGCTTTCCGTAATACGCATTTACCGGAGAGGTGATGATCATGAAGCGGTAGTTTTCACTGGCTTTTACGCCAATGTACTCGTCTGTCGCAAACATGAAGGGGCGGATGTAAAGTGACGACAGTTCGCCGGTGGGAATCCACTCGTGGTCCATCCGAACCAATTCGCTGAGCACTTCCATGAATACGTTTTCGGGAATCTCGGGCATGCACATGCGCACGGCCGATTTGTTCATGCGCTCAATATTTTGTCGGGGCGGTAAAGGCCGAATCGACCTTCCTCGTTCTTAAAGGCTTTCATTCCTTCGAAAATGCTCTGGCCGTAGTGAATCATCGAAGCGCAAGGCGCCACGCTCAAGTTCTGGTAAGGCATTATTTTAGGCGTCTCCCACTTACCGTCGATGAAATCCATGACCACCATGTGATCTGAGAAAGTGCGTCCGAAGGCCAGATTTTTAAAGTCGGTCTGCGTGAGCCTGCTGTTCTCGGTTTTTTCTATTTCAATCAATTGCGTATCTATCATTACTAATCGTTAAATTGAATTGCAAAAATAGTCAATTTCGACGCCGGTTCAAAGAGCAAAAGATTCTCGCTCAACTTAATGTGCATCCGACACTAAGGTAAGACGCCCGCCTTAAATAATGATATTGATTCGATTATCTCGGCGAAAGGCTTCATTATTGCCCTTTCGCGGCCGCCGCGAAATATCGTTAATTTGCAGTGGAAATTGCGACCTGCATGGAAAACGAAATGGTAGACATTCTAAAAAAGTACTGGGGCTACGCGAGCTTCCGGCCCTTGCAGGAGTCTATCATCGAATCGGTGGTAAAAGGCCGCGACACGGTGGCCCTGCTGCCCACGGGCGGCGGCAAATCCCTCTGCTTTCAGGTGCCGGGAATGATGCTCGACGGGGTGTGCCTCGTGATCTCACCCCTGATCGCCCTGATGCGCGATCAGGTGGACAACCTCAAGAAGCGCGGCATCCGGGCCACTGCGATTAGCAGCGCGATGGGCAAGCGCGAGATCGACTACGCCCTCGACAATGCGGTCTACGGCGACACCAAATTTCTCTACATCTCTCCCGAGCGCCTGCAGTCCGAGCTTTTCAAAGTGCGCCTGCAAAAGATGAAAATCTCCATGATCGCCGTCGACGAAGCACACTGCATCAGTCAGTGGGGCCACGATTTCAGGCCGGCGTACCGCCAAATAGCTTCGGTCCGTGAGCTTTTGCCGAAAGGCACACCCATAATCGCCCTCACAGCCACCGCCACCCCCGAAGTGGTGGTCGACATCAGGGAGCAGCTCGAGATGAAAGACCCCGGTTTTTTTCAAAAGAGTTTTACCCGCGAAAACCTGATTTACGTGGTGCAGCACGAGAACAACAAGCTCTACCGCATGCTCAGCGTCGTGAACCGCATCGGAGGTTCAGGAATCGTTTACGTGGGCTCGCGAAAGGAAACCGTGCGGCAGGCCAACCTGCTCAAGGCAAACGGAATATCGGCCCTGCCCTACCACGCCGGCATGAAGCACGAAGAGCGCACCGCCGCTCAGGAGGCATGGATCAAAGGCAAGGTGCGCGTCGTGGTGGCCACCAATGCTTTCGGAATGGGCATCGACAAGCCCGATGTGCGCTTCGTGGTTCACCTCAGTGTGCCGCAGAGTATCGAGGCCTACTTTCAGGAGGCGGGGCGGGGCGGCCGCGACGGACTGAAATCTTACGCCGTGCTCCTGGTCAGCGACACCGATTGCGCCGATGTGCAGCGCCGCGTCGCCGAGCAGGTACCCGATGAAAAGGAGATCAAGCGCGTGTACCGCGCCCTGTGCAACCACCTGCAACTCGCCTTGGGAACGCAGGTGCTCGAGCCCTTCCCCTTTCACTTAGAGGCTTTCGCCAAAAAGTACACCTTCAAGCCATTGCAAGTGTACCACGCATTGAAAATGCTCGAGATGGGCGAGTACATCACCCTGAGTGAGGCCGTGCACAGCCCCTCTCGCCTCCGCATGCTGGTGCGCGACAAGGATTTGTATTCCTTCGAAGTGGCGAATCCCAAGTACGCCCCGCTCATTCAGACTATTTTGCGGAGCTACGAGGGCGTGTTTGACCAACCCGTGCGCATCAAGGAAAACACCATCGCCGACAGGCTCGGCAAAGGCAACGACCACCTCCACGAACTGCTCCGACAGTTGGTAAAAATGAAGGTGATCGAGTACCAGCGCCAAAGCGACCAGCCCTTTATCAGTTTTCCGCAGCACCGCGCCGCACCCGACGACCTCAAGCTCAGGGGCGGACTGCTCAAAGCCCACCGCGAGCGCCTCCTCAAAAAGGTGGGGGCCATGACGGCTTATGTGGATAACGACATCATCTGCCGCAGCGTGCAGCTCGTGCGGTACTTCGGCGAGGAAGGCTCGACCCGTTGCGGCGCCTGCGACGTGTGCTTGAAGCGAAAAAAAGCGGACGATACTGAGGTGCCTCACCTGGCTGAAATCATGGCACGCATCGAGACAGAACTCAAGGACCGGCAGCTCAGCATGGACGAACTGAAGCGTATCAACGGATTTAAACCAAAGGATGTGACGGCGACCCTCTACTGGATGGTTGACAATGGGTTATTGGAATTCAAAAAGGACCACAGCATCGCCCTAGCGGGGCAGTCCTGAGCCAAGTGTGCAGTTGCGTACCTTTGCGGAAAATTAAACCATGTCATACCCCGTACTCCACCTCAAGCCCAAGAAAGAAATCAGCATCACGCGCCGCCACCCGTGGGTATTTTCGGGGGCCCTTTCGGGAAAAACCGATGACCTGAAGGAGGGTCAAAAAGTACAGCTTCGCGATGTAGCGGGCAAAGTACTGGCCACGGGACACTTCGGCGGAGGGAGCATCGCCATGCGCATCCTCGATTTTGCGGAAACGCAGATCGACACAGCATTTTACACCCGCAAGCTCACCGAAGCGCGCGATCTGCGCACCGCCATGGGTCTGCCCAATGAAGAGACGGACGGCTACCGCCTCGTGCACGGCGAGGGCGACGGCCTGCCGGGCCTTATCATTGATATGTACGCCGGCATTGCCATGGTGCAAAGCCACAGCCGCGGCATCGAAGACGACTATGCCATGATTGAAGAGGCCCTACGCAACGTATTTGGCGACAGCCTGAAACACGTGGTGGGCAAGAGCGCCAATGCCAAGGGGCAAACTGCCGTGGAGCTTCCTGAAGGCGCCCCCGGCCACACCGAATTCAAAGAGTACGGCCATACCTTCACTGCCGACTGGGCCAGAGGACAAAAGACCGGGTTCTTCCTCGACCAGCGCGAAAACCGGAACCTCGTAAGCCGCTACTCCAAAGGGCGCAAGGTGCTGAACGCCTTTTGCTATACGGGGGGATTCTCCGTGTACGCCCTCCGCGCAGGCGCTGCAGAAGTGCACTCGCTCGACAGCAGCCAAAAGGCCATGGATCAAACCGAAGCCCACATGGTCACCAACGGCTATGCGGGGCCCGAGCACCGCAGCATCACCGCCGATGCCATGAAGTACCTCGCGAGCGACGAGCATCGTATTCACATTCAGCTGTTCGCAGGTGGTGAGCCCCGATCTCTTCAACCACACAATCGCCGCAGCGGCCATGGAGAGCGGGCGCAACATCCGCATCCTTCACCACCTCCACCAACCGGCTGATCACCCCGTGAGCATCTACCACCCCGAGGGCGAATACCTCAAGGGTCTAGTGCTTTTTGTGGCCTGATCGAGTGAAAGGGCACTGAAGTGACAGCCGTGACTTCGGCAACATTCTATACCTTCGTAAAAAACCGCTTCGATTATGCGCATCATTTTCATGGGCACGCCCGAATTTGCCGTACCGGCATTGAACACCCTCGCCGAGCACCACGACGTGGCCGCTGTGGTCACCGCTCCGGACAAGCCCGCAGGTCGGGGTAAAAAACTCGGCGAATCGGCAGTGAAAAAAGCCGCAGCAGCCGCAGGAATTCCCGTGCTTCAGCCCCTGAAGCTTAAGGATCCCGTGTTTCACAAAGAGCTCGAAGCCTATGCGGCCGACCTTTTCGTGGTCGTGGCTTTCAGGATGCTGCCCGAGGCCGTGTGGGCCATGCCGCCCAAGGGCACCATCAACCTCCACGGCTCCCTCCTGCCCGCATACCGCGGTGCGGCGCCCATCAACAGGGCCATCATGAACGGAGAAAAGGAGACCGGCCTCACCACATTTTTCATAGAACGCGACATCGATACAGGCGCTGTGATCGACAGGGCGACGCTCCCCATCGGCACGGACGAAAATGCCGGGAGCCTCCACGACCGTATGATGGAGCGCGGGGCTTCCCTCCTGCTCAATACTGTGAACAAAATCGAAAGCGGGAAGGCGGAGGGCCAGCCGCAGGATGCCCTTTCGGGAAAGGAACCACAGCCCTCAGCACCAAAAATATTTCGCGACGATTGCCGCATCGACTGGTCCCGCTCGGCGACTGAGGTGCACAACCACATCCGCGGGCTGAGCCCCTACCCATCGGCGTTTACCGAATTTACCGAAAAGGACGGCACGATCATCCCACTGAAAATCCACACAGCAAGGCTGACCAACACGCCCGCCACGGGCGCTCCGGGCAGCTTTTTTCCGGAAGGAGACACCCTGACCGTTAACACAGGCGAGGGACAAATCAGCGTGATCGAACTACAAGCTCCCGGCAAGAAACGCATGGCCACCGCCGATTACCTGCGCGGCTATACCTTTCCCGCGAACGCAACTTTTACCGCTTGACCATGAAAACCCTTCTGACCACAACCGCCCTACTCCTCGCCGCACATTGCGTTTCTGCCCAGTCGCCGATTTCCCTGCCTGAGTGGGCCGGCAACGAAGAGAAAAACATCCACGTCGAAAAACTCGCCGGCGACAGCCTCACCACCTCTTTTATGATCAGCGTGCGCGACTCCGTGCCTACGCATTACCACGTCGCTCACAGCGAGCACGTCTATGTACTCGAAGGCCGCGGCACGATGTGGATGAACAGCGACACCATGCGCATTTCAGCGGGCGATTATATTTTCATCCCTTCCGAAACCCGGCACGGGGTGGTGACCGAGGGCGGCGACCTGCTCAAAGTTTTGAGCATTCAATCGCCCGAATTCAAAGGCGTCGATCGGCACTGGGTATACTGATTGTAATCCTTAGATGTGAAGATAATTACTTGAAATGCAGGTAATGCCTGATTTCCATTCACTCAGGCGCCGGTTGCCGCCAAAAAGTGGAAAGTACAAGTCCGCCCATCCTGAAGACAACGCCTGTGGCCTGCCATGAAATTTACAGCAGTTGTCGTGCAGGGATTCACTCATACGCGCTTTGTGCAGTCGCGCGGGTGTAGAAGCTTTGCTTTAAGAAGGGTTTAAACACGGACATGGCTTGCCAAAATAAATCACTATCATACGCAGTGATTGATCACCTGAGCACTAAGTGGTATACACTGAATTAAATAACACATAATCCGTAGTCAGGTCAGCGCCCCAGCCTTTGGCTTTGGCATCTCCGTTGTTGAGGTCGAGGCGGATGGTAATGTCGGCGGCGCGAAGAAGCTTTTTCATGTACTTGCGGTCGTATTTCTGCGGAATTCCTTTTTCCAACACGAGTACCTGCGAATTGTCGTCGCCGAGGTAGAGGTCTACGGAGCGATAGTCGAAAGGAACGCCGGCATTGCCCGCAGCGCAGATGATGCGGCCCCAGTTGGGGTCGCGACCAAACATGGCTGCCTTCACCAAAGTAGAGTCAAAAACGGCCCGCACCAGGGTACGCGCAGTCTCCTCATCGGGTGCATTAAAAGCTTCGTAGGTGATGAATTTGGAAGCACCCTCCCCATCTGATACGATCAGCTTGGCCAGGTGCTCCATCATTTCTTCCAGCTTGGCGCGAAAGACTTTATACCCCTTGTCCCTCTTCGTCTTCATCGGTTCATTTTCCGCCATGCCGTTGGCCAACACGGCCACGATGTCATTGGTGCTCGTGTCGCCGTCCACCGTGATCATATTAAATGTCTTCTCGGCCACTTCCCGGACAGTTTTCTGCAACAAATCGACCTCGATGGCCACATCGGTCACGATAAAAGCCAGCATGGTGCCCAGCCTGGGGTGGATCATTCCTGAACCCTTGGCGATACCCGCCATGTTTACCTCAAATCCGTCGAGATCGAATTCCAAAAATCCTTCTTTGGCAAAAGTGTCTGTAGTCAGGATGGCGTTGGCGGCAAATGAGCCCGCACTCGACTTCGATGCCAGTTTTCGGATGTTGTCACGGATGCCCTTGGTGATTTCTTCCGTTGGAAAAGGCTCTCCGATCAGCCCTGTGGAGGCCACAAGCACCATTTCGGGTTCGATCTTCAGCTCATCGGCCGCGGCCTGCGCCATGGCTTCTGCGCCTTTATAGCCGTCGGGGCCGGTGCAGGCGTTGGCATTGCCGGCGTTTACCACGATGGCCTGGGCTTTGCCATCGGCCATGTATTTGCGGGCCAGTTTGATGGGCTCAGCCACTACTTGGTTTTGGGTGGTTACCATCCCCACATTGGCGGGAACTTCAGAATATATCAAAGCCAAATCGCGGCGCATTGATTTAATGCCGGTATGCGCTCCCCAGCATTTGATGCCGCGGACGTTGGTGATGTTTTTAATCATGCTCATTTTAAGGGTCAGTTATGGTTGGAGTGGAACCTGATTCAACCCGAGGGTTTCGTCCAGGCCCAGCATCAGGTTCATATTTTGTACAGCTTGGCCGGCAGCGCCTTTTACGAGGTTGTCGATCACACTCACCACGATGATGTTGCCGGTCGTTTCGTCAAAAGTCGCGAATATGTCGCAATAATTGGTGCCGCGCACCTGCTTAATAGACGGTGGCGTGTCGCGCAGCCTCACAAAGGGTTCACTTTCGTAAAAATCCGAGAAAGCGCGCTTGATCTTTTCGGCCGAGACCTCTTCTGCAGGCCTGGCGTAAATGGTGGAGAGGATGCCGCGATCTACGGGAAGCAGGTGCGGCGTGAATTGTATCGAAGCCGCACTGCCCGAAAGTGTTTCGGCGTTTTCCTTGATCTCTATGGTGTGGCGGTGCGTGCTGATGCCGTAAGCCTTGAAATTGTCGTTGACATTCGAAAAATGGTTGACGGCGCCGGGCTTCACTCCCGCCCCGGTCACGCCCGACTTAGAGTCGATGATGATGCGATCGGGGTCGATCATTTTTGCGGAAAGCAAAGGCGCCAGCCCCAAAATGGCCGATGTGGGGTAACAACCGGGATTGGCTGTAAGGCGGGCCGAAGCAATGCGCTTTTTGTTCAACTCGGGGAGTCCGTATACCGCAGTTTCGAACCCTTCCGGAAA
This sequence comes from Flavobacteriales bacterium, assembly GCA_020200995.1. Taxonomy (GTDB): domain Bacteria; phylum Bacteroidota; class Bacteroidia; order Flavobacteriales_D; family Cryomorphaceae; genus T3Sed10-241. Next base: position 8,272 of record JAIVHQ010000089.1, on the reverse strand, counting down.
TGTGTGGGCCTTCGGGTACCAGGCGGAATAGACCTCGGGAGTGCTCAAACGGAAGTCGCCCGAGAGGTCTACAATCTTGAAATTTTGATTCTTGTAGGTTTCCACATAATCCATCGACACGCCGTGCGGCAAGGCCAGAAAGGCGAGGTCGGTGTTTTGGTCGCTCACTTCTGCAGCCTTGATCAATACGGTATCACAAATTCCGGCGAATTGCGGGTGCACATCCGAAAAGCACTCACCGACGCGGCTCTCGGAGGTGATGGCGGTGATTTCGATCCTCGGATGGTTAACGAGAATACGCACCAATTCGGAGCCGGTGAATCCCGTGGCACCGACAATGGCAACTTTATACTTCTGCATTTTCTGTAATTTTTTTGACGGCGCTGTGCATGGTGTCGAGCACAATTTTGAGATCGTCGTAACTGATGTTGAGCGGAGGCACAATGCGCAGCACCGTTTCGGCTGTGGCATTGGCGATCACCCCGTTTTTAAGCATTTCCATCACGAGGGGCTTGGTTTCAAAATCGAAATCAATGCCAATCATGAGTCCCTCACCCGCGGCGCTTACTTTTTCGCTGGCGAGCACTGCTCCGATGGGCACCCCCGCGCCGAGACCTTTTGCCAGGGTCATCACATCTGGTTGTATGCCGAGCAGGTCCTTTGCGAACAGCTTACCCGTGCGGCCCATTCCGCATTGTATTTCGTCAAAAATCAGCACAATGCCATGGCTGTCGCAAATCTGCTTCAGGGCCTGAAGAAAAGCGCGGTCAGCTACATTGATCCCGCCCTCGCCTTGTATGGGCTCTATGAGGATGGCACCCACATCATCCGTGATTGCATTCTTAGCGGCCTCAATGTCATTGAACGGCAATTGCTTAAAACCTGCAGGAATGGGGTCAAATCCCTGCTGCATCTTCTTCTTTCCCGTGGCGATGGTGGCCATGGTGCGTCCGTGAAACGAGCCGTGAAAGGACAGTATGGTACCGCCGCGGCCTTTGCTGTGGGCGTACTTCCGGGCTATTTTAATCGCTCCTTCTACGCTCTCCGCACCGCTGTTGGTGAAAAAAACGCGTTCGATTCCCGAGAGCCTTGTGAGCCGCTCCGAAAGGGCGACCTGAGGCTCGCTGACAAAGAAGTTGGATATGTGCATCAGCTTGCCGGCCTGCTCGCGGATGGCCGCCACCACTTTGGGGTGGCAATGCCCCACGTTGTTGACGGCAATACCCGCCAGGGCATCGATGTACTCCTTGCCCTCCGAGTCGCGAACGCGAGAACCGCTTCCGCAGCATATCGCCACAGGAAAGCGTTTGAACACCGGGAGGTAATGGGTTTGGTCCACCTCGCCATAATAGTCGTTGGTAATGATGTTATTTTCTTTAATCACAATAAGTTATTTTTCAATGAGGGTTCCCGAACCGCTGCCGTCGAAAAGCATTCCGATACATTCGGGTTTGGTTCCGTTGATAATTCGCGCCGAGCGCGCACCGGCTTCTATAGCGGCCAGGCAGGCATCGGTTTTTGGAATCATGCCTCCCACGATGATTCCCTCGGCTTTCAGCGCTTGGGTCTCTGCACGGGAGGTCTTTACAATCAGGCTGTCCGGACGGTTGATGTCGCGCATCAGCCCATCTACATCGGTGAGCACTATAAACTGATCGGCCTTCAAAGCCCCGGCGATCATTCCAGCGAAGTTGTCGCCATTAATATTGTATGAATCTCCGTCGGCATCGGCGGCGATGCAGGTAATCACGGGCAGGTAATCATTGGATATCAGCAGATTGAGCAAAGTCGGATCGACATGTACCACATCTCCAACGCGACCGAGGTCTACTTCTGTTTCTTTGCCATTTACTTCCGATAGGTGAATTCGTTTCTCAGCGGTAGCGGTTTGGCCATCCTTTCCGGAAAGGCCCACTGCCCTGCTGCCGTGCTTATTAAACAGCCCGACGAGGTCTGAATTGACCTGGCCCTTGAGGGTTTCTTCCACCACTTTCATAGCTTCAGGTGATGTTTTTCTTTGGCCGTCAACAAACTCTGAAGTGACCGCTGCCGCAGCGAGTGCCTCTTTAATAAATGGCCCGCCACCGTGAACCACCACCACCTTATGCCCATCGGTCTTCAACCTGAGCAGGGCTTTTACAACACCCTCCTTTACTTCAGGGTCGGTCATGGCGTTTCCGCCATACTTAAAAACTAAAAGAGATTTTTCCTTCACGGTCATCGGGAAATATAATGTTTTCATTTCAATCTGAGCAAACGAGGTTCCATTCTAGCTGAAGAATTTATAACTGCATAGGCCACTCGACTTTTTTTCCCGAAGCAAAGTGATTCTCTCCCAAATATATAAATATTCCCGTTTTGTGCTGCAGACAAATTTTACCATTTCTTATATAGCCATTTTTGGCCGGGGAGAGAATAATGCGTAAACTTCTCTCAATTCAAATATACTTATTCTAACCTTTAAAAATATACACCAAAATGGCCAAATGTTTCGCACTTATGGGATGGAGTCTTCCCGTTATAGAAAGCATGAAGAAAACAGGGAAACCTTATGTAGTGGTATCCTTCCCCGACTTTGAATCTTACGCCAAGGAAAATGATATTCCTTTTGTAGCATACCAATTTGACGAATGGAGTGACACCTCCAATTCGATTGACCTCCACGAAAAACTCAAGCCTTACGGTGCCGATGTGGCCGTGCCTCTGTTTGAAGAAACTGTGGAATGGGCGGGAGCGCTCAACTCCATTTACCGCGACGACCCCCGCGTACTCAACCGCGCTTTCTTGTTTAGAAACAAGGCCATGATGAAGCGCAAAGCCCTGATCGGCGGATTGCGCGTTGGTCTTTTTGAAGAGGTGCACAGCCGCGAAGACGTGAAGCAATTCATGAAGCGTCTCAACCAGGCCAACCTTCAGCTCGACGGCGAGCAGGATAGCTGGGTGCACATTAAACCTTTCGCCGCTGCGGGTACAGTGGGCCACCGGCTGCTGCGCAGCATGAGTGATATTGATGAAAAAGTATTAGACGCCGATTTTCCCTGTTTAGCGGAAAGTCACCTAAGCGGAAGCGAATTCTCTTGCGAAGGCTTTATCCATAAAGGAAAACTGCGCTGGCTCAACATCACCGAATACGTTCACCTGGGTTACTCCAACTTCATTCCCGAAGGCAATCACCTGCACTCCAAGCGACAAATGATTTGGGACAAGGTGCAACAGATGATCGACATCTTCGGAATTGAGTTCGGAATGGTACACCCCGAGTGGTTCCTCACAGATGATGATGTGCTGAGCTTCGGCGAGACGGCCTGCCGCATCCCCGGAGGACACATTCTCGAACTGGCCAGCAAAGCGTACAATTTCGATGCCCTTGCAGCCTTTGTTCAGTCGCACGACCCCTCACTTACCGAGGAAGAATTCGACGCGATGTTCCCGCCGAAAGACCACCGGCCAGACAATTTTTATGGAAACGTAATGATCTACCCCCGAAAAGACAGGATCGACAAGTTGGAAATTCCGGAAGAACTTCAGGGAGAGCCGTACTTTTTGGACCACAATTTGATACCCCCGCTCACCACCCAGAAAATCGATTCTCGGGCGGGCTTTGGAAACCACTTCGGCACCGTCAACTTTAAAGGAGAAGACCCGGATAAGATGAAGGAGTTGTTGTTGCACTACGAGACGGTAGACTTTTACCTATAATGGCTGTCCCTAAAACCCATTCTCATGCCTTTGGCTTGATCGTCGATCGGCGTTGCACTTGTATCGAAAACAATCATTGACGTCAGTCAACTCCTTGTCTTCAATCATGCGTGCGCCTTAACCATGGATTTTATGACTCAGCCATCCGATTCCCGTTGACAGAATTGGATAAAAACTTTTATCAACGGCAACCGGGAGATTCCCGGTTGTCTTTTTTTTATTTGCAAAGGCAAATACCATCACCTATCACAAACAAACATCCTTAATGAACGCAGTATTGGACAGCGTGTACAACAATTTTGAAATTGGACTGGAAGAATTTAAAGATGCCACCAGCCTCACGAAGAGAGAAAAGGCACAAAAACTGGCGAGTCAGATCGACTTGCTGAGCCGCACCCCGAAGGGTTTGCTTCACCTTTTCGAGCGCAGTCTCGAACTTGAAGAAGCCGGCCTTTTTGAAAACAGCGCCTGGGCAAATCCGCAAAAGCAAGTACCGGGACTGGTAAAAGGAACCTTAATGGCAGGGCACCCTACCTCTACCTTTGAAATTATCAGCGAGCTGCGCACCCTCTCCTATGCCATGGGGAAAAAGGGCAAAGCCGACATCACCAAAAAAGAGGCTTCCACCTTTTTGGAAGAAGCATTGGTGCACAACCTGGAGTTTGCCTTTGACGAACTCACGGAAGAAACCCGCTCTAAATTGACCCCTCAGGAGCGCAAGAAAGTGGTGACCCACTACAAGTTTTTGATGGAAAAGGCAGACTTGTCGGGAATTAAGGAAAAACTGGTGGAGGAAATCTCCATGGTGATCGCCCAGCGGCCTGTAGTATCGCGATCGGTGCGCAACCTGTCCCGGGCCTGTGTCCGAATCGCATACAGATGCGGAAACCTACAAAAAAGCCATTGCCGAAGCTGATGAAGAAACACTGAAGACCGAAGCCGAGTCTATTGGTAATTACCTTCACGAGACCGGACTTACCAACCCTTACCTTGCTGTAATGCTGAGGCATGCGTTGCAACACCAACCGGAATTGATTCCGTCACTGCTGCATCTCAACGGAAAGGGCAAGGAAGAATGGAAGCGGTACAATGATTATGTAACTGAACTGGCGCTCGAAATATTCAGCATTCACAACTACCACGGCATCTACGGCCTGAAGCGCATGCTGGAGCGCAACCTGTTCTCGCGCCGCCCGGTGCGTGCCGGTCTCACCAACCTGAAGCTGATCAAGATTCATGAGCAGGTTGAAAAGCGGATTCACAAATCCATCGCCGACCCCACGGGCGAAATAAATGCCAAGCAGTATTTGCTCGGTGCACTGATCGCCATTTTGGGGCAACCCCTCGGCATCGGTCAGGGCAACAATGCCACCTGTCAATCGGCACGAGGTATCAGCATGTGGGCCCACCACTCGCCGGCCAAGTTGATCAACATCGTGACCACCGTTACCACGGCCAATAACCTGATCATGCGGTTTGAAAACCAAGACCTCGAGTCACTCAAACTCGGCAAAGGCCTGGTCAATAAACTCGACTATGCGCTGGATGCGGTGTCGGTAATTCTGGTGCCCCACCTCGACAAGATTTACAACGAGATGATGCGCCGCGCTGCAGGCCGTGGCGAAGACGCCCACAAGTGGGCCAACCCGGCCCTCTACGGTCAATGGATTCTCACGGGATTTGCTTCGGCTTACAACCCCGTTTTCAATTCCATCCACGACTTCGATGGCTTTGTGCGGTTGTTTTACGCATCATTTCACCCTGAATACAACGGCGGACGAGAACTGGTGTATCCCAATCCGATTGGTATTTTTGTCACCACATCGAAGGCCGAGCTACTCGGATTTCATGCAGTATCCTTGCTTCGCATTGCTGAAAATGAAAACACAGGCAAGTTGCGGGCGTACTTTTTGAACCCCAACAACGAGGGTCGACAAGACTGGGGACAAGGCATTAAGCCCACCGTGTTCGGTCACGGAGAGCGCTATGGAGAGTCGTCGCTGCCCATCGATCATTTTGCAGCAAGGGCCTATGCGTACCATTTCAACACATTGTATGATCGAGAGCAGTTGAACATGGTGCCCGATAAAGTCGTTAAAGAAATAACCCGTCTCGCGAAAGAAAGCTGGGGAAAAGCTTACACGTGGAGCGATATTAAAAAAGAATGGTAAGTCACTCGTCGCGGATTGAATTGAGTCAATCCGCTCTGAAAGCAAACATCAACTTCCTGAGGAAGAAAGTAGGAGACGGCGTACGAATTTCGTGCGTCGTCAAAGCCAATGCATATGGTCACGGGATATCGAGCTACGTGCCCATGGCCGAAAAGTGCGGAATAGACCACTTCTCGGTGGCTTCGTCGTTTGAAGCCGAAGAAGCTCTGGAAGTGTGCCGCCCCGATACGCGGATCATGATCATGGGAATTCTCTACGATGCCGACATCCCATGGGCAGTCGAAAACGGGATTGAGTTTTACGTGTTCAATGTGGCCCGACTTCCCCTTGTGATTAATGTTGCGAAAAAACTCGGAATTCCCGCCCGCATTCACCTCGAAGCTGAGACCGGCGCAAACCGCACCGGCCTTACTTTAAAAGAAATGGGCAAGTGCCTGACGATGGTGAAAAAACACAGCGAACACATCGAGTTCGAAGGATTATGCACCCATTTTGCCGGGGCGGAAACATTCGCCAATGACTTTAAGATACAAAAGCAATACACCTTATTTCAAGACTTTTATGCCCTTTGCAAAAAGCGTAAGGTGATGCCCAAAATGCGGCACCTTGCAAGTTCGGCCGCTGCGCTATCCTTTGCAAAATCGCGGTATGAAATGGTGCGTGTCGGAGTGGCGCAGTACGGCTTCTGGCCGAGTCCTGACGTCTATTATCACCACTTAACTTCCAACGGCAAGAACTCGGAAAAGGGCCTGCGCCGCATCTTTTCGTGGAAAACGGACGTGATGGATGTGCGCAAAGTGCACGAGGGCGAATTTATCGGTTATGGAACAGCCTATCAGGCCACGCGCGATATGACGATCGCAGTGCTGCCCCTAGGCTACAGCAACGGATATCCCCGAGGTCTCTCAAACCGCGGCCATGTGCTGATCAAGGGAAAAAAAGCGCCGATTACGGGATTGATCAACATGAATCTTTTTATGGTCGACATCAGCCACATCCCGGGAGTTCATCCGGGCGAAGAGGTGGTTTTAATCGGGAGGCAGGGCAACAACTCCATTGGTGTGGCTTCTTTCACCCAAACGACGCAGCTGGTAAACCAGGAAATGATGAGCAGACTGCCTCAGGCGATTCCGCGGAAGTCGGTGCGTTAGTTCGGTTCGATTTGGTGACAATTTAAGTTTTTGAGCGATTGAATACTGAGCGTACCTGACGGCACGCAAAAATTGCTCAACTCTCCTCAATGACGGGGATAAATCCCCGTCTTACTACACGGGGCATACCTAACGGCACGCCTACCATTTCGATGTTTCGGTTGCACGGTCGCTGTAGAGACCTTAAACTGTCATTCGAAGGCCTTCTTCAGAAGATATGCCCATTTGCTCAAAAAAAATCATATAATGCTGATTTTAGGGAACTTAAAATTTCTCATAAAAACGGATTTTCTCCACCAAATATCAAATACTTAAATCAAATAAGAAGATCCCGTGCCGTCAGGTACGGTCAGTTTGGTAAGCCCCGATTTCAATCGGGGTGTCTTCAAACGCCACAAAAGTACACGTGCCGTCAGGTACGTTCAGTATAACCCCACGAATGAGCTCCCTGCTTTATAACCTGCAGGCCCTACAGCTTGATAAATTAATTTACGAATTTTCTGCTTCCGTCTCAGCGGCAGCTTTGGTATCAAAAACGGCATCGCCAAACCACGTTTCGATTTCACCGTGGTCTTCCTCGCCCGTGTGGGCTTTCCAGCGCAGGCTGTAGATCAGGCGCAGATCGTCGTCTTTTCCCTCCACTTTTGTCTCTATCACTCCGTTATATTTGGGGTGATCTTTCAATTCAAAGCGGGTAATTCCTTTTGTCTCGTCTTCGTATATAATTTCCTTTACCTCAATACCATTCCGCTGCATTACGCGAAGTCGGCGGCCATCATCGAGGTTTTCGAATTCAGTTTTGGTCACCCCCTCAATATATTTTGCAGGATTTTCAATTTTGTCGGTGAGCACATCCCAAAGTTGCTTTCGGGTGCAGCGCACAGAGAGGTGGTAAGAAACATTCACCATGGTGTCGTGTTGTTTTTAAAATTTCATCAAAGTAATGCATTGCGGCCATAAAAGTTTAGGCCGATTCAAAAAAGTGACCCCATGAATACCACAGATTTTCTCGCCATGCAAACTGAGTACTCCGCCAAAACGCGGGGCGCCAAGAAAGTAATCGACGCATCGTACCCCGTTTTTGCGGAAGCGCTGAAATCTGTCCTAAAAGGGTTCAATCAGCCCCACTTCGGACTGGCCGATTACGGCGCTGCCGACGGAGGCACGTCCATGAGCCTGATCATACGCACCCTAGAGGAGCTGAAGAATGTAAAACCCTCGCTCCCCGTGCACCTCAACTACTCCGACCTT
>JAIVHQ010000294.1 GCA_020200995.1 Flavobacteriales bacterium | reverse complement strand
GAGTGGTGGAAGACATCGTGGTGGTGGACAGCTACTCAACCGACCGCACTGAAGCCATTTGCCGTGAGAAGGGCGTGCGGTTTATTCAACACCCGTTTGGCGGCTACATCGAGCAGAAGAATTACGCCCTGACCCAATCGAAATACGACCACGTTCTTTCGCTGGATGCAGATGAGGCGCTTACGCCTGAATTGAAAGAATCTATTCTCAAGACCAAGGCCAACTTTACCGCTACGGGTTACGATATGAATCGCCTGACCAACTACTGTGGAAAGTGGATAAGGCACACCGGCTGGTACCCCGACACGAAGTTGCGCCTCTTCGACAAGCGGAAAGCCCGATGGGCGGGGCGCAATCCCCACGACCGATGTCAGCTGGACCCCGGCAGCGTGAAGGGCCACCTTAAGGGAGACCTTTTGCACTATTCCTTTTACACCATCGATCAGCACTTAGACACCATAAATAAGTTTTCGACCATTAAGGCAGAAGTGCTCTATGAGCGTGGCAAGAAGGCCAGGTGGTACAACTTTGTTGTCAATCCTGCCTTTCGCTTCTTTCGTGACATGATTCTCAAATCGGGCTGGCGAGACGGATTTTACGGGTACCTTATCGCAAGGAACTCGGCGCATTCCGTTTTTTTGAAATACGCGAAGCTGCGTGAATTGCGAAAGACGAAGCGCTGATTTTTCTGTGGAGATCGGCGCATGATTGCGAAAGACTCGATCCAATATCGCGAGACATACTTCTTTGAAGCCCGCGAATGTCTATTTTTGATGGCCAAACAAACGGGTACAAACCGTGTTCTTCAAGGTCACAAATTCAATTATCCTTTCTATGCGCTATCTCATCCTTCTTACGTTTTTCACTTTTGCAACGGGTGCTTTTGCTCAAAACTTATTGGTCCTGCCCGAATCGGAGGTTACATTTTCCGTGAGCAACCTCAAGGTGAACACTGTCCGCGGAAGTTTCAGCGGCCTGCGCGGCGAAGGAAGCTTTGACCCCGGGCGACCTGAAAAATCTAATTTTGAAGTGAGTGTGGGTGCCTCTACTGTTGAGACGGGAATCGGCAAGCGCGATCGCCACCTGCAGGAAGAGGAGTTTTTCAATTCGGAAGCTTTTCCACGCATCGCCGTCAAGTCGCGTGATGTAACGCGTTCGGCGGTTGAAGGGCGTTATCAATTCAAGGGTGAGCTTACGATCAAGGATATTTCCAAGCCAATTGAATGCGCGTTTTCCCTGAAAAACGAAGGAAACCTGATCGTGCTGGAAGCTGGCTTTACCATTTTACGCTCGGATTTTAACCTCGGAGAATCATATGGATCCTTCGTAATAGGTGAAGAAGTCGACGTACAAGTAAAATTGATCTGCGATGTGCGTTGATGCGCTTTTCACCCACCTCCTCCCGATTCGCCTACACGGCGCTGTGACATCAGAGCCATGCGATTAAACGCTTCTCTGGGTTTTATTTTCGTCACCATCCTCATCGATGTGATTGGCATCGGAATCATCATCCCTGTGCTACCGGCCCTGATCGAAAAACTCCATGGGCCAGGCCTCAGCGAGGCTTCGCGTATCGGGGGCTGGCTCATGTTTGCCTACGCGGGCATGCAGTTCGTTTTTGCACCGGTGATGGGTACCCTGAGCGACAAATTCGGCAGGCGGCCCATACTGTTGCTGGCACTGCTCGGACTCGGATTGGACTATGTTTTTCATGCCTTTGCACCCACCATTGCATGGCTTTTTGTGGGCCGAGTTATCGCAGGGATTACCGGTGCCAGTTTTACCGTGGCCACGGCTTACATTGCAGACATCAGCTCGGCGGAGAAGAAAGCGCAGAACTTCGGGCTCATCGGAGCGGCTTTCGGGCTCGGATTTATCATCGGGCCGGTGATCGGCGGGCTGGCGGCCAAGTGGGGGACCGAGGCTCCGTTTTTGATCGCAGCGGGATTGAGCCTGTTGAACTTCACCTACGGGCTGATTATTCTGCCCGAGTCGCTTCCACCTGAAAAACGCGTTTCAGAGTTTAAGTGGAAAAAGGCAAACCCCGTGGGCGGATTGATGAACCTCAAGCAGTTTCCCGCGGTTTTGGTGTTCATCATTCCGTATTTTTTAATTTACCTCGCGGGCTATGCCGTGCAGTCCACATGGACGTTTTACACCATGTACCGCTTTGATTGGAACGAGGCCATGGTGGGATATTCATTGGCCACGGTGGGCGTTGTGGTGGCGGTTGTACAAGGAGGGATGGTGCGCCACGTGGTGCGGTGGATTGGCGAGTTCAGAACCGTCATCTTCGGAATGACGATGTGGACCATTGGCCTCTTTCTCTTTGCTTCGGCCACCGAGGCGTGGATGGTTTTCGCCTATATCGTCCCGTATTGTATGGGCGGGGTGGCCACGCCCACGCTGCAGAGCATCATTTCTAACAGGGTGAGCGACAAAATGCAAGGGCAGCTCCAGGGGGTGCTCACTTCTGTGGTGAGTCTTACATCGGTGATCGGTCCGCCGGCACTCACCTATGTGTTCTACATCTCCACGGGGGATTCCGCACCTATTGATTTTCCGGGGGCACCGTTTGCGGTTGGCGGAATTCTAATGATCATTGCACTGGCACTAACCGTAAGGCCGCTGCGGAAATACGCCTTGCCGTTTTCGAGAGCTTCTAAAAGGGCAGGGGAGTCATCCCATCCGGAAAAAGAGCTATAACCGAACGTGCGCCTCGACGCGATTACTGTTTTTCGACCCTGGTCCAGGTTTCCGTGCGGCCGAGCCACCCGGTTTTGTCAAGGCTGCCGCGAAGTTTCAGGACATCTTTTCCGCCGAGCTCCATGCTGCCGTAGTAGGTTTTTCCCGACTCGGGATCATATACATTGCCGTTCACATATGCTCCGTCCTGGTATTCAAAGCGGGTCATGATGATCATGTTGAGAATCTCATTTCCGTTCTCACCGGTTACCGGGCGGCCGTTGTCGTCTTTCGGGTTTTTAAGCCACACGATTTTTCCTTTGAATTCAGCGCCATCGCGGTATACTTCGATGTGTGAATCGCCTTCGGCCGTGAGCCATAGACCTGTGGCGGCATCGGACGGCTGGGCGCAGAGGGCGAAAGCCGAAGTGAAGAAAGTAATAAGCAGAAGCATCTTGTGAATCATAGCGTCAGTTGAATGAAATCAATTTTTCAGGTGGCAGCAACATAAAGGCGTAACATAAAGATTTGTTTGGGCATGTGCGTATATATCGGTGATACCCGGTTTTATGTTAATCCGGGTTTAGTCATTTACCAATTTACTTCAATGCGCTGAATCGCAAATTAATAAGATTGTTTTTGTAGGATTTGTCGAACGAAGTCTATCGATTATCCACAGATATTCATATCTTCACAATATATCAACCAACCTCTAAAATCTCTACATCATGGTAAAAAGTTTTCAAGGCGTGCGGAAAGCCCCCGAAAAAGAGCGCCAGCAAGTAGAAGTGAGCGACCATATGACTGTTAAACTGACGACGTTTAGTCCCACACAATCCGTGGGTGAGGTGGTAAGGATAATGATTGCCAAAAGAATATCGGGCGGACCCGTTTTAGACGACACGGGAAAATTGGTTGGAGTCATTTCCGAGGGCGATTGTCTCAAGGAAATGGTACGCGGAAAATACAGCAATTCTCCAAACATTTCCGGCTGTGTGGCTGACCACATGGTTCGCGAAGTGATCACCATCGGGCCAAGCGTAAATGTACTCGATGCCGCCGATGTATTTTTGAACAATAAAGTGCGTCGGTTGCCGGTGATGAAAGACGGAGCACTGCTCGGTCAGATTTCCCAAAGAGATGTCATGACGGCCATATTGACCCTGAAGAACGAAACCTGGGGCAAATAGAGCCTCGAGACAGTGTTGAAAAACGCCAAGTAGTCGCCTATATGGCTTAATTATTTGGGCATCTACAATTGTCCGATAATTTATATTATGTTAACCTGTATATGAGAAAGCCTCTTCCTTTCCAGGATTCGTGCAGGGCTGCATATTATACAGCCTGCGCACGGTATGCTAATAAAGTCTCGGTGTTTTCTTTAGGAATTGAAAAATTCACCCCGATCACCTCCCTGGCGCAAACCCACACAGGCGGCCTGAAAAGACTTGCGAATGAGCCACGTTTATTCTGTCCGTAGACTGTCGAGCTTTTGACGCAGACTGGAAATAACAGTATCCTGGTTGGCAATATTTTTTCGTGCGCGCTGTATGGTGGTTTTCTTCACCAGAATGTCTCCCTCCAGTTTTCGCCGCATTCCGTCCGAGTTTACGTGCTCCAGATTTTCTTTGAGCTGTTTAATATTTATGGAATTCAATAAAAAAACCCGCAGAATGTCTGCGGGTTTAAATTTAGTTCAAAAAACAACCGTCAAAGCCGTTTTTCCTGATCATTTGCCTTGCTCAGCGTCGAGCTTGTCCTTAATTTTCTGGTATTTTTCTGTTTCGTTGAGCAGTGCATAGAGTTGAGATAATGATACAAGCGCTCCCATGTCGGTCTCATCCTGTGCGTGGGCTTTCTCCAAAAAGGGCTTGGCCTTCTCAAAGACTTTTTTTGCCTCTGCGCGGGCTGCATCGTACTTTTTATTGTCTTGGATTTCGTTGGCTGCATTGTTCATTTCCACGCCTTGATTAAAGTAATGTGCGCCGAGATTGTAATTTGCATCGAAGTAATCGGGATCGATCTCAATGGCATCTTTGTAAGCTTTTACGGCTTCTTCGGGCTTTTCGAGGTTTTCGTACACCACCCCGAGCGAAAAGTAGAGTTGCTTGTTATCGGGTTCTTTCTCGAGGGCCAGTTTGAGGTTGTCTTCGGCTTCTTTAAACTTGCTGTTTTGCAGATAGTAATTGAGCTCGTAGATGATCAGGTCGGCATCTTCAGGATATTTCTCACGGCCTTCTTTAATGGTGCTGATATAACCCTCGGGGTCCTCCATCCTATTGTATACGTTGGCGATGTACAGCCAAAGCTTCCCTTCAAGGTATTCTGTTTCTGCCGTTTTCTTGTAGTATTTGATGGCATTTTCGTAATCCTCGGCTTGTTCGGCAGCCAATCCGCCGTTGTAGTAGGCCAAAGTATCTGTAATACCGAGAGCATTTCCTACATCGCCGCTTAGGATAAAGAGATCGCGTGCGGCGCCAAACTTTTCCTTTTCAAAAGCTTCGATACCGCTGTTGAGACTTTCAATGCGCACTTTATTGAGCCCTACATTGATTTCTTCACTCCAGTTTTCTTTGGTGTCGAGTTCTTTTGCTTTCAGAAACGATTTGTGTGCTTCCTGCAGGTGGCTCACCTTGTCGTTTTCAGACTCCCCCGCGAGGCCCAGATAAATATCGCCGCGGTAACGCCATGTTTTGTCTTTTCCCATGGTTTTCTCATGGGTCGTGGCGGGTTCAATGGCTTCTCTGGCTTCTTCAAATTCGCCGTTGTTGAGATATCGGTATGCAGTCACCACCTTGGCGTTCTGGGCAAAAGCGCCTCCTGCCGTGATGATTGCCATAAGTAGAATAAGGTTTTTCATTTTTAATGTTTTTTGAGATCAGGTTGTCAACTTGCAAACGAGGTGCCAAACAAATCGCCTGCTGTTGCGCAAAAATAAAGTTTTGGCGGCTTCCGACAAGGATTCTGCATTGTAAAAGATTGAAACATAAAAAAGCGGAAGCAGGTGCATCCGCTGTTCAAAAAGTCACTCAAGGCGATGAACTGTTGACGATAAGGTGCTTCTCCCCTCCCGGCTATTTGTACTTCTCTATGAGGTAACGGCGGTAATCGCGTTTCGCATTCACATCGAGCGAGAATTCGAACTCATCGTGGAGTTCTTTGAGCAAATCATTCAGCTCGTTCTTGTCCATATCGTTCAAGTCTTGCTTGTCGGCCAAAAACCCGATGTATCCTTCCATCAACCTTTCAAGACTGTAGCCATTGGATTTGGCAAACTTGTCGGCTTTGGCGAGGGTGTCCTCGCCCGTTTTGATGCTGATTTCGGTTTGCATGGCGCCGGGGGTTTATCG
>JAIVHQ010000088.1 GCA_020200995.1 Flavobacteriales bacterium | reverse complement strand
GAGGGGGTCCATCATCACGATGTATTTTCCCCACACGGATTGGCCTTTTTCGAAAGCGATCACGTCGTCATTTTCTTCCGACCCGATCCCGCAAACTTCCTGTTGTGCTTTCAGGGCATTGATCATCTGGTTATTGGCGTACACATCCAGTTTCTGTTGTACCTCTCCCTGAATGTTTTCTTCACCCGATGCACCCAGAATATCGTCCACCAATCCGGCCTTATTTACCTCTCGGTTTACCACTTTTGCCGCAAGGCGTATGGCGCTCAGCAGGCGCGAGAGCTCTCCTTTAGCAAAAGGAAAATCCGATTGGCGTTCTACAATAAATTCGCTGAGGGTAATGACTCGGTTCATGGTGCTTGGGCAGTAGGTTTGCAAATATGGTGATTTTTGACCTAAAACGGGGCTGATAAACACTTCTCATATTCATTCTCTGCTCACTTTGAGACCTGGTTTTTGGCACTGCCCAATGCGTTGGCTGCAGGTTTGTAGACCATTTTGTCTAAAAATTATACTATTCCGATTTCCTGCGCAGGTGTTTTTATTTCCTTTGTAAGGTGAAAAATGAGTTGAACATTCGCAAGGCCGTTCCAGCCGATTGCGTGCGCGTTACAGAGTTGATCCGGGAGCTTGCCGTTTTTGAAAAAGCCGAAAACGAGCATCTCGTTTCGGCCGAGGAGCTGCAAGAGCACGCCTTCGGTGAGCCAAAATTTGTGGAAATCATCGTCGCCGAAGTGAATGGCGAAGTGACAGGGGCCGCACTGTTTTTCGAAAAATACAGCACCTGGAAAGGGCCGGCCATTCACCTCGAAGACCTGATCGTGGCCGAATCGGAGCGCGGAAAAGGCATTGGAGCGGCCCTGCTCGATGAGGTGATCCGCATCGGCAAGTCGCGCAACTACCGCCGGGTGTACTGGCAAGTGCTCGATTGGAACGCCGATGCCATCCGCTTTTACGAGCGGTACAAGGCTGATTTTGAAGCGGAATGGCTCAATGTGTACGTAGAACTCGAATCAAAATAAAGCCTTAATCCAAATACATGAAGGTATTTAAGTTTGGCGGGGCCTCCGTAAAGGACGCCGCCGCTGTCGAAAATGTGGCCAAAGTCATCAAGCAGTTTCCCAACCGGGACCTCGTGGTCGTGATCTCAGCCATGGGGAAGACCACCAACGCCTTGGAGGACTTGCTCGCCGAGTACGCCTCAGGCGGCAGCGCGGCTCCCGCAAAGCTCAAGGCCATCATTGATTTTCACAAGAAAATTGCCGCAGACCTGAAGATACCGGATAGCAACTTGGAAGGCCAACTAGACGCCCTCTTCGGAGCATTGCGTCAGCAGCTCGAGCGCGAACCTTCCGACAATTATGACTTTGACTACGATCAGGTAGTGAGCTACGGAGAGCTGGTGAGCACGGCCATCATCTCAGCCTACCTCAGGGCCACCGGCCTCGATAATACCTGGGCCGATGCCCGAAGGCTGATTCGCACCGACAACCGATACCGGGAAGGCCGCGTGAACTGGGTAAAAACTGAAAAACTGGCTACAGATAAATGGGCTGAGGTCAAGTCAGCCAGTAAAAAAAGCGGTCGCTCCATCATGCTCACCCAAGGGTTTATCGGCCACACCGACGAGCGCAATACGACCACCCTGGGCCGTGAGGGCTCGGACTTTACGGCTGCTATATTTGCCTTCGTGCTCAATGCGGTCGACGTCACCATCTGGAAGGATGTGCCCGGGGTGCTCAACGCCGACCCGAAGTATTTCAAGGACGCCGTTTTGCTCAAACGGATCTCTTACCGCGAGGCGATTGAGCTGGCGTATTACGGCGCGTCCGTAATTCACCCAAAGACCATCAAGCCGCTGCAAAACAAGAATATTCCTCTTTACGTTCGCTCATTCTTAAATCCATCTGCCGAAGGCACCGTGATCGAAAGCAGCACATTCAGCGACTCCCTCATGCCCTCGTACATCTTTAAGGTCAATCAGGTACTGATATCCTTCACCCCGCGCGATTTCTCATTCGTGGCCGAGGACAATCTCAGTGAACTCTTCAGCCTTTTTGCAGAGTACGGCATGAAAATTCACCTCATGCAAAACTCAGCCATCAACTTTTCGGTATGTGTGGACCATGCTTCCGCAAAACTTGCAGAAGTGATGGAGCGGTGCAAAGAGCGCTATGAAGTGCTTTACAATCAGCCCTGCGAGCTCGTTACCATCCGTCACTACGATCAGGACACCATATCCAGATTGCTCATTGGAAAAAAGGTGCTTGTCGAGCAAAAGAGCAGAAGTACCGCTCGCATGGTCCTTGTCGAGAATTGATGAATTTGACCAATTTTGTGCAACACCTGCCTGTGGTTTTCGTTTTCATCCATAATTGCCTCAAATAATTTAGCCCTCCCATGACCGATTTGGTTCAAATACTTATTGATGTGTTGCCCGCCCTGATTCTATGTTTCGCGGCGATCTATATTTTTCACGAATATGTGAGATACCTCAAGGACCGGGATGCGCGAAGGGCTTCTCAGGAAGCTGCTTTCGCAAAGCAGCAGGGCCCGAAGCCATCGGAATCCGTGGAGCACTCACCGGCGGCTGCAGAATCCAACCACGCGTCAGAGACTCTGGTCAAGCAGAAGCTGCAGGCCGCCGAGCGGTTTGCACTCTACCTCGAGCGCATCGCTCCCGATCGCCTTGTGATGCGGCTCCACCAAAACGGCATGAGCGCCAAAATGCTGCAAAACGACATGCTGCGCGCCATCCGTGAGGAATACGATCACAACCTTTCGCAGCAGATCTATGTGAGTGAGGGCCTTTGGGAATTGATCAAAAATGCCAAGCAGGAGATCATGGGGTTCATCTCGGCCACGGGCGACGGCCTCAAGGCCAATGCTACGGGTATGGAACTGAGCCGAAAGCTATTCGAAACGGCTTCCAAAGTCGAGAACATGCCCAACGAGCTCGCGCTAAAATTGCTCCGTGCCGAAGTGCGCGCTTATTCCGAATGAGTCGTGGCAGCTTCCCTCTCTGGGAAATAGTCTGATAATTTACTCAAGTTTATACTGAGCGTACCTAAAGGCACGCAGATTGCATAGGAACCACCGTAACGACGGGGATAAATCCCGGCCTTACCACACGGGCCGTACCTAAAGGCAAGCCTGCAATTCAGCAAGGCCGCCGGATGCGCGAATATAGCTTAGCCTCTGTTTTGATAATAATCGAATCTGCCGCCTGCGGAAGGCAGGTCGGTTGGTTCAAGCAGTGTGGGCCAATCATGTAGACAAAGTGTACATGGCCTCGTTTCGGACGGAAGGTGTAATCTTAGCTGCAATAATGTAAATCGAAGGATGCGCCCCGTGCCTTTAGGTACGGCCCGTGTGGTATGTCCCGGTTTCAACCGGGGTGTTTTGATGAGACATAAAAAACACGTGCCGTTAGGTACGTTCAGTGTAAACCTCCGTAGATAACATCAATCGAACTCAGGTTCTAAGCTCCCAAACTTTAGATAATAATTCGTCCACCTCTTCAAATTTGCGCGGTTTGAAAGGACCTCCCTTCCGTGCGAACTTTGCCCGGGTGTTCTTGTTATTTTTGCCGATTGTCAAAATCGACACCCTGAACCCCGTACATGCTCAAAATCGCTTTCAATCAACTTTACGCCCATCCGCTGCCCGAGGGGCACCGCTTCCCGATGGAAAAGTACAGCCTCCTGCCCGAGCAGTTGCGTTATGAAGGAACCCTCACCGACGAAAATTTTTTTGACCCTGCGCCCGTTGCTGAAAGCGACGTCCTGAAAATCCACGATCCCGCCTATTTGAAAAAATTGCAGGACGTCGGATTGACACGCCGCGAGGAGCGGGCCACAGGATTTCCACTCAGCAAGCAGCTGGTTGAGCGCGAGCTGGCCATCACAGGCGGCACGGTAAAGGCGGTGGAGTATGCCATGAAATACGGTGTGGCCGGAAACATAGCCGGAGGTACCCACCACGCCTACCGCGATCGCGGAGAGGGGTTTTGCTTGCTCAACGATGCTGCCGTGGCTTCGGCGGTGGCCCTGGAGCGATTGGGAATCAAAAAAATTCTTGTGGTCGACCTCGATGTACACCAAGGCAATGGTACGGCCAAAATATTTGAAGATAACCCGCGGGTGTTTACCTTCAGCATGCACGGTGCGAAGAACTACCCGCTTCACAAGGAAAAATCGGATCTCGACATCGCCCTGCCCGACGGTACCGGAGACGATTTCTACCTGAAAAACCTCCGCGAAACCCTTCCAAGGCTGATTGATGAAGTGGAGCCCGACCTCATGTTTTTTCAAAGCGGGGTGGACGTCCTCGGAACCGACAAGCTGGGTCGGCTCAATATGACGGTTGAAGGCTGTCGCCAGCGGGATGTGATTGTTTTTGAAGCCGCAAAGCGAAACAATATTCCCGTGGTGTTCAACATGGGCGGAGGCTATTCGGAGCGCATCGCCATAATAGTCGAGGCGCACGCCAATACCTACCGCACTGCGCAGGAACTTTATTTTT
>JAIVHQ010000216.1 GCA_020200995.1 Flavobacteriales bacterium | reverse complement strand
ACCAGAAGCAGGATTACAAAAGTGCTGTTCCGCTGTTGGAAATCTTCATGGAGCGCAACTACAATCCCGAGCCAGGCGATTCGTATCAAATGGCCTATGCATATTACCGAACAGGAAACTTCAAGGCCTCCATTACGCATTTTGCCAGCGCCTCGAAAGCGGAGGATCCGGCACTGGTGCAGATTTCTACCTATCAACTTGCCGACGCCTATCTGAAAACGGGGGAGAAGAAGTTTGCCCAAAACGCATTCAAGGCAGCCTCTTCGATGGACGAAGATCGGGAAGTAACCGAGGATGCCCTTTTCAACTATGCCAAGCTGGCCTATGAGCTTTCGTACGATCCTTTTCACGAAGCCATCCAGGCCTTCGATCGCTACCTCACGGCATATCCCGATTCACCGCGCAAGGATGATGCCTATGCATTTTTGCTCAAAGTGCACCTGGCCACCAAGAATTACCCTGCCGCCATGCGCGCCCTTGACAACATGAAGAACCTCGGTATTTCCGGAAGAGAAGACTACCAAAGGGCGGCTTACAACCACGCGGTACAGCTGATGCGCGAAGGCAAAAACGATGAGGCCCTTAGCTATTTCAAAACGTCCAAAAAGTACAACGAACTGCCTGAAATCAAAGCTTTGGCAGACTACCGCATCGGCGATCTTCAATACCGCGAAGGCAACTACGCAGAGGCCGCCGCCGCTTACAAATCGTTTGTAGGTCAGCCATCTGCTTACGGTACCGGCCAATACAAAAATGCGGATTACAATTTGGGATATTGTTACTTCAAGTTGAACAACCCCACTGCATCGCTCGAATCTTTTAGGAAATTCACGGCCCTGCCCGGCATCGACAGCCGCCGCAAGTACGATGCATTGCTTCGCATCGGCGACCTGCACCTTGTGGGAAAAGACTACGCGGCTGCCATTGTGAGGTATGGCGAGGCCATGGCGCTTAACGGTACGGAAGGCGACTACGCCCGCTTTCAAACAGCGATGGCTTACGGCTACAAGGAAGACCACCCGCGAAAAATTCAGGAGCTCCAAAGACTATTTACAGACCACCCCGCCACTTCGTTGGCTGCAGTGGGGCAGTACCAACTCGGCGACAGCTACTTCCTGACCGATGACCTTAACAAGGCCCTGGCTGCCTTCAATACCGTGATCGATAAGCATGCTGACTCGCCCTACCGGAAAAAGGCACTGCTCAAACGCGGGCTTGTGCAGTACCGCCTTAGCAATTATGAAGAGGCCATCGCGAGCTACGAGAAAGTGGTGAAGGATTACGGGGTCGATGCCGAATCTCGTGAAGCCATTGCGGTCTTGCGCAGCATCTATCTCGATCTGGACCGCATCGACGATTATTCAAAGTGGCTGGCATCGCTGCCCGATTATCAGGTATCGGAGGGCGAGATCGACAGCCTGAGCTACCGCGCCGCAGAGAACCTCGTGGCCGACGGCAAGTGCACCCAGGCCATCACTTCGTTTGGCGAGTACATTCGAAAGTACCCCAATGGTTTGTTTATCGTCAATGCGAATTACTACCGCGCCGACTGTGCGCTGCGCGCGAACGACTTCGAGATGGCCCTCGAAGGATTTGAGTACGTAATCAGCCAGCCGGCAAGCCAGTTTACAGAGCCTTCACTTGTTGAAGCGGCCAAGATCCGTTACCGAAAAAAGCAGTTCGAGGAAGCCCTTGCATTATACGAACGGCTCAAGTCAGCCGCATCATTCAGCGCGAACGCCCTCGAAGCCGACATTGGGGTCATGCGAACCAACTTTCGCCTGAAGCGCTATGAAGCTGCAGCGGCCGGCGCCGATGCAGTGCTGGAACGGGGCAGTGCCACGGAACGCGTTACAGAAGAAGCCCGACTCGTGCGTGGAAAATCCTTCTTCCTTCGAGAAAATTACGAGAAAGCAACGCCCGATTTCATGTGGCTCGCTACGAATTCGGGCAATGTGGAAGGTGCGGAAGCCAAATACCTTCTGGCCCAAATCGCCTTCCGCGGTGGTGACCTCGACAAGACGGAGAAAGAAGTTTTTGAGCTCATTCAGGGCTATGCCTCTTTCGATACCTGGAAGGTGCGTGGATTCCTGCTCCTGGCCGATGTGTATTCCGAACGGCAGGATTATTTCCAGGCGCGGGCCACTTTGCAAAGCGTATTGGATAATGTGACCGACCCCGATCTTCTCGCCGAGGCCGAGGCCAAAATGAAGGCAGTGAACGAGCGCGAGGCAGCTGAGAAAAATGCCGCCGAAGCCGCGAAAAAGGCGGAGGAGCCCGCGGACGAAGATCCCTACGAAGAATTGCTTGAAGAAGAACCCGAGAACGACAACATCGAAGAATGATGCGATACACGAAATACCTCATCTGCGCCCTGCTCACATCGGGCCTGGCATCTACACTTTCGGCACAGGAAGAAGACGGGTTTGACCGAACGCAGATCATTACAGGCGACCGCACCCTGACCGTCGATAAGGCGTTTAAGATCACAGAGTCGCCCGTGGCAGTCGATATTCCCACCCGCTCTGTCGATACCACGTATACCCTGATACCGAAGCGTCCCACAGTGGCATTGGGCACCGAGCCCATTGAACCCGCCCGCATCAAGGTGCGCGAACCGCTCGAGCCTATTTACCACGGATACGTGCAGGGTGGCGCTGGGACTTATCAGACTCCTTTTCTCGAGGCCATGTATACGTCTACCCGCAAGCGCGACTTTTCATATGGCGTGAAATATCGCCACTTCTCCGCTAACCGCGGTATTCGGCAACAACGGGCATTTAGCGGTTTTAGCGAAAATGAAATCGCTGCCTGGGGTAAGAAAATTTTCCGCAAGCGTATTCCACTATTACGGCTTCGATCCGGATGATAACGAAATTTCCAAAGGCGACATTCGCCAGCGGTTTGAACTCTTCTCGCTCGACAATAAATGGAAAAGCTATTACCGCGATTCTTCAAAGGTAAACCACGATCTCGACCTGAAAATTTACAATCTCGGAGATCGATTGGGATCCAATGAATTCGGAGTTTTTGCAGGCGGCGAACTTCACACGTATAAAGGCGATCAGTTTTACACCATGCGCACGGGATTCGACCTGATCAGCTATCGATCAGATGGTATTATGCCTTTCACATACATGAATAGTGAAACCGAAGCGGTAGACACTGATGAGAGCGTTGACAACGCTATAGTTCACGCAGTGCCGCAGATTCTGCTTCGCAAGGGAGGTCTCAGTGCATCTGTCGGTTTAGGCATTTACCTGCAGGTGCAAAATGTCGGCAGGTTTCACGCTTTTCCCGATGCTGAGGTGAGCTACAGCCTGTTCAATAATATTTTAATTCCATACGCGGGAATCACGGGTAGCGTGAATCGGGTAGGATACCGCACCCTTTCGCAGAGCAACCCATGGGTCATGAATTCGCTGAATTTGGAAAACTCGGTGACCAAGTACAACGTCTTCGGTGGAATTAAGGGAAGTGTGACCGACAATCTGAGTTTCAACACACGGGTGAGTCTGATTCAAACGGACAACATGCCGCTCTTTGTGAACGACATTATTTTCAGCACCGAAAACCGCTTCAACGTGATCTACGACGACATCGGAACTTTCTCCATGCTCGGAGAGCTTACCTATGCCAATTCCGAAAAGTGGGAGGCTTTCACAAGTGTGGAGATTCTCTCGTACACCACAGATCTGGAAGCAGAGGCCTGGCACCTGCCCGCCCACCGCATTGCGATCGGAGGGAAGTACAACCTATTCGATAAGTTTTCGGCGGGGATGACCCTGACATGGATTGGTGCGCGGCAGGTGAAATCGCTGCTTCCCCTTCCCGATATGGATTTGCCCGAGTCCGGATTTCTTACTGTCGAGCTCGATCCTTACCTCGACCTCAGCCTGCAGGCGGAGTACCGTTACACCTCGAGGATTTCCGCTTTCGTGGAGGTGCACAACCTCGCCGCTGCCAGGTACGACATTTACTACCGTTTTCCGGCCCAGCGCGCTTTTGTGATGGGCGGTGCCCGTTACCTGTTTTAGGCCGCATTTTGCAGCGTAAAAGCTTTTAAAATCCGGGTTTTTTGTACCGTATTTCAGCATTTCCCGACAGGGCTCCAACAATGTTAATTAAATGTTGAAAATCATCAGTGTTTGCGCGGGTTTTCAGCGGTTTCTACCGGGTTAATTGCGTAAATTTGCAAGTACTGATTTTCTAACGATATCACATTCTTATGACAGACGAACAAAAGCTTCAGCCCGCGAACTACTCGGCGCTTAACATCCAAGTTCTCGAGGGCCTTGAAGCCGTCCGAAAACGCCCATCAATGTACATTGGCGACACGGGCGTCAAAGGACTTCACCACCTTGTTTACGAGGTGGTAGACAACTCTATTGACGAGGCACTCGCAGGGTACTGCGACACCATTACAGTAAACATTCACGAAGACAACTCGATTTCCGTTCGCGACAACGGCCGAGGTATTCCGATCGATATTCACGAAAAGGAAAACAGGTCGGCGCTGGAAGTGGTAATGACCGTGCTGCACGCAGGTGGTAAATTCGACAAAGACACCTACAAAGTATCGGGCGGTTTGCACGGTGTGGGTGTGTCTTGTGTGAATGCGCTTTCGGAGCAACTCATCGCGACGGTGTATCGCGACGGCAAGGTTCACGAGCAGGAGTACAAAATCGGAAAGCCACTCTACCCCGTGCGTGAGAAAGGTGACACCGATGAGTCGGGAACCGACATCCGCTTCAGGCCTGATACCACCATTTTTGAAGACATTGTATTCAGTTACGAAACGCTGGCCAACCGCATGCGCGAGCTGGCTTTTCTGAACAAAGGCATCCGCATCACGCTGACGGACTACCGCAACCTCGATGAGGAAGGTGAGCCCGTTTTTGAGTCTTTCTTTTCGGAAGAAGGCCTGCACGAATTCGTGCAGTTTCTCGATGCCAACAGAGAGCCCCTCATCGCCAGTCCCATTTACATGGAAGGCGAGAAGAGTGGTATTCCTGTTGAGGTGGCCATGATTTACAACACCTCCTTTTCGGAAAATATCCACGCTTACGTCAACAATATCAATACCTATGAAGGTGGTACCCACCTCCAGGGGTTCAGGCGCGGGCTCACAGCCACGCTGAAGAAGTACGCCGAAGACTCGGGGATGCTCAGCAAGCTCAAGTTCGAAATCGCCGGTGATGACTTCCGCGAAGGACTGACTGCCGTGATTTCTGTAAAGGTGCAAGAGCCACAGTTTGAAGGACAGACCAAAACCAAACTCGGTAACCGTGAGGTGAATGCCCCGGTTTCACAGGCCGTTTCTGAAATGCTCTCGTATTACCTGGAAGAGAATCCCGCGGATGCCAAAGCCATTGTTCAAAAAGTAATCCTCGCAGCCACGGCCCGCCATGCGGCCCGCAAGGCGCGTGAGATGGTTCAGCGCAAGAATGTGCTCACAGGCTCGGGATTGCCCGGCAAGCTCAGCGACTGCTCAGACAAGGATCCCCACAACTGCGAAATATACCTTGTAGAGGGTGACTCGGCAGGTGGAACTGCAAAGCAGGGCCGCGACCGAAATTTTCAGGCCATTCTACCGCTGCGCGGAAAAATCCTGAACGTCGAGAAAGCCATGCACCACAAGATTTTCGACAACGAAGAAATCAAGAACATCTACACCGCACTCGGTGTGAAGGTGGGCACCGAAGAGGACAGCAAGGCCCTCGATACTTCCAAGTTGCGCTACCACAAGGTCATCATCATGTGTGATGCCGACGTCGATGGTAGCCACATTGAAACACTGATTCTGACTTTCTTCTTCCGCCACATGCGCGAATTGATTGAAGGTGGGCACATCTACATTGCCACACCGCCGCTCTACCTCCTCAAGAAAGGTTCTCAGCTGCGTTACGCCTGGAACGACAAGGAGCGCGATGCCATCATTGCAGAGCTCAAGGGCGGACGCGATACCAACGTCGGTATGCAACGCTATAAAGGTCTTGGTGAAATGAACGCCGAGCAACTCTGGGATACCACCATGAACCCCGAGTACCGAACGCTCAGGCAGGTGACCATCGACAATGCAGTGGAGTCAGACCGCATCTTCTCCATGCTTATGGGCGATGATGTGCCACCGCGCCGCGATTTTATCGAGCGCAATGCGAAGTACGCCAATATTGACGCTTAAGCGTCGAATCAACCCTTATACGTAAAACGGGCGGCCCTTTAAAGGTCGCCCGTTTGCGTTTAATTAACTAAAGTTTCGGAGCACTATCGCGTAGATTACACTGAACGTACCTGACGGCAGGTGTTTCTAAGTGTCGCGTCAAAATACCCCGGTTGAAACCGGGGGCTTACTAAACAGGCCGTACCTTACGGCACGGGAGCATTTATTTTTGATTTGAATGATTCATTTTGAGGCAATAAATTCCGTTTCGAGAGAACTTGCGTGAGTTTTTTTTTTGCAGAAATTCGCGATGTACTTTGGGTGAACCTGCGATCCTGCTAAAGTCGATAAGTTGGATCACAATGTACTTTTGGGAAATATGTTTGCATCCCAGATGGCCCTCATTTCAGGTAGGCGTGCCGTCAGGTACTCCTCGTATGGTAAGGCGGGGATTTATCCCCGGCGTTGCCGAGCTTCCTACGCCACCTGCGTGCCTTCAGGTACGCTCAGTCTAAAATGAACCCGAAACTTTAGTAATTAAATGTATCGTGCCTTCTCTGCGAATGGGAAATCAATTCGCCGGAGGAGCATCTCCCCTGTTGAATTTCTGCAGGTTGATATCTATGAAAGTGGGCAGGTGGTCGCTGTAACCGCCCTTGTAGGCCGGGCCCATGTAGGTGCGGTAAGTGGTGGTGCCGCCCGCTGCATTGCGCGTGATGAGCCACGGGGCGTCAAATACGCCCACGTCGCTCGGAACAATGTTCATGCTGCCATTGGTGAAAAACCGCTGACTCACGATGATTTGATCGAGAACGCCCCACTCACCCCGGAACGAGTGGGTGCCGAATTTGTACATGATGGGGTAAGACAAATTGATCACATCGCCCGGAGCAGCAGCCTCTACGGTGGTCTTGGCCCTCAGGTGGTCGATGATGCTGATGTCGTTCGGGTAGTCGTTAAAATCGCCCATGATCAGAATGTACGGGTTGTTGTACATGGCGTTGAGGCTGTCCACCTTTGATCGCACCATTTGGGCGAGGTGAATGCGGCCGGGTTCGGAGGCAAACTGACCTCCGTAGCGGGATGGCCAGTGGTTCACAAAGATGTGCAGGGTATCGCCGTTGGGCACTATTCCTTTCGCGTAAAGCAGATCGCGGGTAGTGCGTTCGGGGGCGTGGGTGAATTTTACACGGTAGTATTTGTAGTTGATCAGCTCGAACTTGTCGGGGCGATAGATGGCGGCGATGTCGATGCCGCGGAAATCGGGAGAGTGCTCGTGAATGATTTCATAGCCCACATCGTCCATTGGGGAATGCACGGTGAGGCCTTCCAGCACCCACCTGCTTTCTACCTCGCAGAGCCCGATAAACTCCACGGGCTCCCAGCCGCCCATGGCAAGCATGGTTTTTGCCAATCCGTTTGACTTTTTCTTATAGCGCGAAAAGGTGTAGCGGTTATCGCCCTCGGGGGTAAAATCGTCATCACGCGTGGTGCTGTCGTTTTCCAGATCAAAGAGGTTTTCGACATTGTAGAATGCGACCCGGATGCGGTCTTCATACCGCTTTTCCATGTTCATGCTTTCGAAGCGCTTGAACACATCGGGCTGCGTCATTGCGAAGTTGGTCGAGGCCAGTACCAATAAAAACGCAGCGGCTTTATTTTTCATCGGGATACTTCTTTGGTCTTTTGAGACCTGACGATAAGGAAAATACCTGCGAGCACGAAAGGTATGCTCAGAATCTGGCCCATGTTGATGGGAAGGCTGTCTTCAAATGCCTCCTGATTTACTTTGAGAAATTCGTCGAGGAAGCGCAGGGTGAAAAGCAGCACCATGAATAAGCCAAAGAGAAAACCCTCGCTCAGTTCGGCCTTTTTCTTTTTCCAGATTGGGTAGATGATTGCAAGGATAATGAGGCAATAAATGGCTTCGTAAAGCTGCGCAGGGTGCCTTGGGTCCAAGGCCATTTCGGGCGGATAGGCCCTCAGGAATTGAAAAGCCCAGGGCACGTCGGTCACGATGCCGATGATCTCGTGGTTCATCAGGTTGCCCACGCGGATGCAAGCCCCCGTAAAGCAAACCGCAAGTACGAGCCGGTCCATCAACCATAGAAACTTGAATTTATACTTTCTACCGAAGAGCCAAATGGCCGTGAGGATACCTATGGCTCCGCCGTGGCTGGCCAAGCCGCCTTTCCATATCATCAGGATTTCGCCGGGGTGGGAGAGGTAGTAGGATGCATCGTAAAAAAATACGTGGCCAAGCCGCGCTCCGAGAATGGTTCCGAGGACCACATAGATGGTCAGATTTTCTACATGGCGCT
This sequence comes from Flavobacteriales bacterium, assembly GCA_020200995.1. Classification (GTDB taxonomy): domain Bacteria; phylum Bacteroidota; class Bacteroidia; order Flavobacteriales_D; family Cryomorphaceae; genus T3Sed10-241. Next base: position 8,754 of record JAIVHQ010000216.1, on the reverse strand, counting down.
TGTCGTAGCCTTCAGCTTCAAAAACGTGAAACATGATGTACTGCGCTCCGAGAAGTCCTGTGACAAAAAGAAGGCCGTACCAACGAACGGGCCAATCGATGAATGGTATGGTGAAGGCTTCGGGATGAACATCCCAAACAATGGCGAGCAGATCAGTCAATGCGCTTCGGTTTGCGACGAAATTACGCAAACTTGCGTACCTGCCGTCCTATAATGGCGTATTTTGCGAAAAAGGGATTGGTCTATCTGATGATCATGATGAATCCCGTAAGCTCATAGGCCTCTTCCGTGGCCAGTGAGGTTACCTTGATGACATAATTGTAGATTCCTTCCTGAGCGAAGTATGCCGATCCATCCACCGATCCATTCCAGGCCTGGTCAAAATCTGTAGTGTAGAACACACGGTTGCCCCATCTGTCATATATCTCTAGCCTGTAATCAGTCAGGTCTATAAAGCTCCCCTGCGGTTTCCAAAGCTCATTAATTCCATCTTGGTTGGGAGAGAATGCATTCGGAATAAACCAAAGCAGGTCATCATTGATCACCAAATCCCTGGTCAGTGTATCTGCACATCCATTTGAGCTTACGGTAATCAATGTGATGGGGTAGGTGCCTGAGGTGTCTCTCGGAAAGCGCCACTCGGTGAGGCGCTGAAATGATTCGCCCACATTGCCGTTTTCACCGAAAATAAAATGTGTCTCTGCAAGCGGACCGGGGGTGGAGATGTTTTGAAATTGGATGAGCGTATTTTCGGTTGTAGCGGGGTTGGGGTTGATGTTAAACATGGCTTCAAACGGCTGCGGATCAGTCAGACTCACCTCGGTTTGAATTTCGCAACCCGCATCATTTTTTGCAACAATGATATGCACCCCTTCGCATACTGCACCTACATTGTCAGGGCTCCAGGTGTTTCCGCCGTCATAGCTGTACTCGACAGCCCCTCCGGAAAATACGGTCACCTCACCGTTGCACGAGTCGGCGCATAGTGGTGGAGCGGTCAGGGCTGTAATTTGTTGTGCAGTGGGTTCTCCGATGTTAAAGTCGAGCGAATCTGCACATCCCACGTTGTCAACGACCAGTACGCTATGCTCACCTGCGCAAAGCTCTTCAATCACTTGCCCGGTTACTCCGGCTACACCGCTCGACCATATGTAGTTGTAAATGCCTTCTCCGTCGGGTGTTCCCCCGCTCGGGATGGCAATAGCCGAACCGCTGCATTCGTTGTTGCACAGTGCGTCTGTGGGCAGCAATGAAATCTCAATCGGATTTGCAAAAGTGATCGTAATTTCGTCAGAAGCTTCGCAAAGCTGGTCCACCCTATCCGTCCAGGTCAGGGTGAAGGTTCCACCCGGCGCTGTGCAGGTCACTGTCGCATTTGGATCATTTACATTGCTGAAACTCACATTTGGCGGTCCGGACCAGGTGCCTGTACCTATGGTTGGAAATGCTTCCAGTTCATAAGTGAGGTCGCAGGGAATGGCATCGGCGCCTGCCACGGCATTGGTCAGGCAGCAGTCTTCATTGGTGGCAGGTAGCACAGTGATATTGAGGATTGAGCTTTTCTCACATACGGCAGTTGTAACAGTGTATTCGAATGTAAATGAAGCACCATTCGAATAGTCAAGGGGGTTAAATTGATTGCCTACTACTGCTCCCGTGGCCACATCGGTCCACACTCCCGTGAAGGCAGGACTACCGTCCAAGTAATTCACCAGAGATGTTTGCGGGCTGTTGTAGCACATTACCGTATCGGTATCGAGTCCCGGGTCTACTCCGGGGTCAAAACCCACGGTTACTTCATCGGTGATGATGCATCCGGGAAGGTCGGCCGGAGATGCAGACACAGTGTAAGTGGTGGTTTGATCCACTAGAACAGTTGGGTTTTGAACATTGGGGTTGGACAGTCCTTCGGCAGGCGACCACGACCAAATGAGGTCACCTCCACCCAGACATCCCGCATTGATGATCAGGGGTGTTTGAGCGCCGGATTCGCAACTTACACTTCCGTCCGAAGTGATTTGAAAAGTGATGCATCCCGTCGGATTGGTTGCCTGAAAGCTTTGACCCGTCAGGTCGCCAGTCAGGTTGCCTTCAATCAACGGGGCGTTTATGTCTTCACCGTCATAGACAAAGAAATCGTCGCAACAGGTTTCCAAGGTTCCTTGAAGAATACTGATGCTCATGAATGTTATTCCGTCACCCGGATTGTCAGGACAATAAGTCACAATTAGGTTTGCGTTTTCTCCATAGCAATATTCATATGCACCTGCGTCATCACCGCACGAGGCGTCTATGCCCGCCAACCCCGCATTGATGGTTACGGGCTCGTCGCAGACAAAAATATCCGGACCTGCAGTAATTTCAGGTCCTTCCACCGCTTCTACTGTCACGGTGGTGTCGAAAGTACATCCGAAGTTATTGGTAGCGAAAAAGGTGTAGTCGTAGAAGCCAGGGTCAGTAAGCACTGCGTCTATGTTATTGGCGTCAGTGGAAGTCTCAACAATTCCAGGGCCTTCCCAAAATGTAGAGTCGGCATCCAAACCGATGATCGGTGTGAAAGTGGTAAGGTCGGGTATCAGTTCAGGGTTCAGGTTGATACCCCATTCAAAAATATGTCCGTCATCTGCTCCGATGTTGTCCGTCACGCTAAACTGCCATTCTCCGTTAAGAGGACAGCCCACAAAATCGCACAAATCACCTTCCGCTTGGTAGGTGCCGGGGTTTACTATATTCGAATTAGCTCCTGATCCCGCATTATTTGTAAAATTAGTTTCTGTCCAATTTTCATTGTCATTGATGAAGCCGTTGGTACTTGTGGGCGACCAACCATAAACGTATCCAGCACCTGGTATGGGCCCGTCGGGTTCAAACTGGTCGTCCACCGCCTCCCCCATAAAAGTACCACCGCCGCCGTTGGGCCATGTCAGAATTTCCACGGAAGTGCCATCCGGACAGGTCACGTTAAAAGAGAGGTCACCTAAATAAGAGTGTTCCATATTAACAAACACGTCCAGAAAATCATCGCAATCTTCTAACACCGCACCTGTTTCATAAAAGTCGAAAATGAGGCTCGAAGTAAAGGAGAAGCCCGCACCGTCGGCAAGGTATGTTTCTCCGGCTACGACCTGAGGAGGCAGTGCGGTCCATGTTACGCTTTGTACCGCGCTGCCGTCAAGAGAAAACGGATTGTCGATGCACACCGGACTTTCGAATTCAGTATTGAATATCGGAATGGTACTCACCAATACTTGTAGTGGGTCAATATTTAAATTGGTACATCCGTTGTTGTCCTCTACAAAAAGATTTACCAAATACTCGCCTGGTTCATCGTAAGCGTGGCTTACAGGCCCCGGGTCTTGCGTAATTGTTTCGGTTTCGTCGCCCCACCGCCAGATGTAGTTTTCAATGGTGAAACCGGGAGCCGGGGCCGAACCGTTGTCTTCAACAGTGATTTCCGCCCCGAGGCAAACACCCACAGAATTCTCAGGACCTTCCGGTACGGGGTCATTAAACGCCGAAGCTGCGGTCGGATTGTCGCAAGGGGTGGTGCAGGTCACGATTCCCGCCCAGCCCGGGAAATTTCCGGCCGTATTTCCGTTGGGATTTGGATTAAAAACGAAAGTCAGGCAGCCCGAATCGTTGTTGACCGTTCCTGTAACCGAAAGATTTTGAAGTGAAGTTCCCGTGTAGTTTCCAAGCGTATTGGCAGTCGCATCGTCGCCGTCAAAAACGCTCAGATAATCACTGTTGTTCGGGTTGGGGTTAGTGTAAACGGCGAAAGCCACAAAGTCGACCTGAATTACGTCGCCCGGATTGTCGGGGCAGATGGTAAAAGTATAATTGTTGTTAGGCGAATAGGCCGCGCCGCCATCTCCTCCGTCGTCGTAGAAAAAGGCATCACACGTAGTCACTGTGCCGTTTTCAATGACTAAAGGTGGTTGGGCCGACAGCTGCGTGAATACCAAAATAAAGATTGCCGTGAGGAAGATCGACTTCCGTGCAATTGAATGAATGCCTATCATCGGGTTGAAATCGCTTCGGTTCTTCACTTCTGCTTGTTTTCTTGATTCATTTTCTTCTTTGCCAGTGCTTCGGGCAAAATGGTTAGCACCTTGCCCGTTTCACCGATGCGAAAGTACTTATACGCTGCTTTGTCGGGCTGTATTCCGTAAGCGTACATATTCCATTCATTACTTACGAAAAGCCCTAAGGTCATCGGCGGTTCGTTGGGATATACCGCCTCCAGATCAAACACATCCGGATATTCAACAAAATCCTTTTCCCCGCTGCGGCTCACATGGTAACCATGGCGGTTCATGTAGGCATATTCGGCTGCCTTTTCAGGGTCATTCTCCATAAATAACTGGTATTTTTCATTGTTAAGCATGGTTTTGAGTGCGTCAAGGTCGGATTGACTTTGAGCGAAAAGGCCTGTAACCATCAGCAGGAGAGCCGACAAAAAAGAAAAAAAGTATTTCATATTAAATAGATCAGTATTAAAAGAGGAGTGGAGGATCATAAATTTTATCTTAGAAGGATTACATGTCCCCTCATTTCAAAGTCATCGATGGCGCCGATTTCGCGGCCTTCGATTACCCAGATATACATTCCTGCTTCGAGGTAGTAGTCACCGTTCATTTTTCCACCGTTCCACTTTTGATTCACATCGGTAGTTTCAAAGATCATAGTTCCCAGGCGATCGAATATAGTCAAGCGGTAATCCGATTCATCTACGTTGGTCAAAACAGGACCCCATAAGTCATTTTTACCATCTCCATCAGGGGTAAATGCATTCGGAACATACACGAGCAGCTCATTTCGCACTTGAATAGTGGCAGTGTAAATACTTGTACAGCCTGTCACCAGGTCGATGGCAGTTAGTGATACTACGTAGTCGCCATCTCGTCCTTCGGGAAATCTGAAATTGGGATTTTCACTTGTGGAACTCCCGAGTCCTCCGAAGTCCCAAAAATATTGGGTCGTTGCCGTTGCAATGGAAGTGTTCAGGAAGAATATACGTGGATCTTCAGAAGTCACAGGGTCCGGTGAGAAGCGGAACCTCGCTTGAGGCCGCGGCTCTACTGTGATATTCATCGTGTCCGACACAGAGCAATCCTCATTGCTCGCTGTCAGTACGTAAGTAAATGTGCGTGGTGAAGATCCTTCTACACTGCGGTTGAAGGTTGGGTTCGATATTTTTGAGTCTGATAGACCGGTAGATGGCTCCCAACTGTATGACAGACCAGGTGCTGCCGACACCCCAATGGGCACCGGACCTTCATCTGCACAGATGGTATCATCCGCGAGGACAGGAGCATTTGGCAGGTCAGTAACCTGAATGAAAATAGATGTTTCCTCATCCGATGAGCACGAGGGTGTAGAGCTGTCCTCGATTGACACCATTTCAATTACTAATGCTACTTCAGGAGTTATTGTGAGGGTATGATTTTGCAAAATACCGTTCAACACCGTTTCTGTTCCATTCACAGCGTAAACCACATCGAAAGGTGGAATGCCCTGAAAATTGAATGTAATGTCAACCTCCTGACCAACGCAGGCCAGGGTGGTAGATGCAGATAGATCTACAGACGGTCCCGGATTTATAACCAAGGACGCATCGTTGTTGTGCGCAAATCCCTGACAAGACTGGTCAGTCACGGAAGTGATCACATAAGTTCCGCTCACATCCGATTGAAAAGTGAAATCCGGAACATTGGAGGTCAAGGGGGCCTGCGGAACTCCATCCACACTGTATTCGACGGTCCAGGGCGCTTGTCCCGTAACGGAAACATTAAATGTCGCTTCATCACCGGAACAAACTGTGCCTCCTCCGGTAATTTCCCCGACAGGGCCTGGTATAAAAGTCACGTCCAAAGAACCCGATACAGTGCCTTCGCAATTGTCATCACTGATGGAAACGAGGGTGTAAATTCCGCTCTCCAGTGCGGGGATGGTATAAGGATTTTCAGAAGTTGTTACTCCTGCCTGCACCTCTCCGTTAATGCTGTATTCGAATGTCCATGGCGCCGACCCTGTAAAGGTTATTTCAGGACCGTTTCCGCTGTTTTCACACACCTCAGAATCACCTCCAACAGTTGCTGTGGGTGGATCGAGGGTAGTGACAGTTGCCTGACTGCCCGAAGTGCTCGAACAGTTTGCATCGGTTACATCAGTGATGGTGTAGGTTCCCGCTTCTGTTACGGTCAACACAATGCTGTTGCCGGCGCTTTCTACGATTCCTGCCACGGGATTGCCGTTTAGTTCATAGGCAAAACTCCATGGACCCTGTCCTGAGAAGTTTACGACCAGGTCGGCTTCCTCGCCTTCACATACTGTTGCATTGCCTGCAAATGTGGCGGTCGGCAAGCTGTAAAACAGAATTTCCAGTCCGTTAGAAACGGACAGGCACGGGTCGTTGACATCCACATTGCCTTGTATGTTTTCATTACCGGCTACTGCCGAAATGTAGTACACCACACCTGTTTCAAGGATCGGATCATACGTGAAAGTTCCATCGTTTGAGATGAGAAGCACTGTACCTAAATTGGTGGCAGAACCGTCGTGAAGGACGTATTGAAAAGCGTCGTTCCCGTCGAGAACAGCGTTTCCGTCATCTATCACTGTAGCATTTTCATTCGTGCAGATTTCAAAAGAATCATCCAGCAGGGCTCCTGCTTCGGTGGTGCATGGGCAAGTGAAGCTTCCGCTCAGTGTTACATCCGGACAGGCCCCGTCATCACTCACTATGATTTCATAGTCAGATCCTGTATTAAATGACACACTTGTGAAAACTGAACCCGTACCCGATGCATTCGTGGCATTGATCGGCCCCGCACCCCCTGTTGCAGTGAACTGAACGGTGTACGTGTCACCAGTGTCATCACAGGTTATGGTTTCATTGCCCACATTTAGCGGACTATCCACAGTGATTTCCACAGCGTTTCCTTCCGCGGTGCCCGTGCAGTTGGCATCGGACATACTTGTGAGGGTATAGGTTGTCGTAATGCCGGGACTCACGGAAAAGACGTGTCCGTTAAAAATGTTGTTCAGGGTTGTTGGATTGCCGGGATCGTTGCTGTTTTGGTAAGTGATGCTAAAGGGCGGCACACCTTCCAAGGTTACAACAATATCTGTGCTTGACCCAGCGCATATATTTGTGGTTCCCGAAATGGAACCGTTGGCCAGACAGTCGCAGTCGGGCTCGAGATCCGAAATCACCACATCCGCACAAGGCCCGCCGTCAGAAATGGTAAAGTCGTAGGGATCTTCACCGTCAATGAGGTCTGAGGTGAACGTATTTCCCGTCAGAGTGCCGTTAACACTTCCCGTCACGCCGTAATTTCCATCTCCACCCGTAATATTGAAAGTTACGGTGTACTCGGTCTGTGCAAGGTTGCACTCAACCGCAACAGCATTCACCGAAATCGGGTCGTATATCGTGATGTCGTAGGTAGCGTCATCTTCGGGACAGGTGTTATTGCCCGTGGTGTATGTGTACACTCCTGATGATGCCGAGGTGAGCGGCACACTCGTTTCTGTGTTGCCATTAATGGTAAAAGTGCCCGGAGTTTCCGCTGTTGGGTCGAGTATGTCTTCCAAGAACAGGTTACCCACCCCTCCGCAAATCGGATCAACCACCACATTGGGACCCGCATTTGGCGGGTTATCTACAGTGATGGTGGTGCTGCCTGACACAGAGCCGTTGCAGTTTTGGTCGTCGACGGAAGTCAGGGTGTATACTGTGGTAACTGCCGGGGTCACGTCGATGGTTTCGCCCGCATTCAGGACAACCGGGCCTGCGGGTACACCGCCGGCGTTGTAGGAGATTGTCCAGGGGCCATCGCCTTGAAGATTCAAGGAAAGCGAAGCTGTTTCGCCTGCGCAAATCGTCTGACCTCCACCTGTGAGAGCAGCTGACGCAGGGCAATCGCAATTCGGGGCAGTACCCGTAACGGATACATCATCACATGGACCATCATCGCTCACTACAAACGCGTAGTTGAGATCTACGGTCGGGTCGAGTGGATCGGAGGTGAATGTGTTTCCTGTCAGCGTTCCACCCACTACGTTGTAGTTTCCGGTGCCGCCGTCGATGACAAATGTTACTGTGTATTCTGTTTGAGCCGCATTACAAGTGGAAGATATATCACTCACTGTAATCTCCTCGTAAATGGTGAGGTCGTAGGTTGCCTCATCCGCCGGACAAGTATTGATGTCGAGCGTATATGTATATACTCCCGAAGAGGTGGGATTATTCGGAACCGTGGTTACATTGTTTCCACCCGGATTGGTAAACTGACCCCCGCCTTGAGCGCCCGCATCTAAAATGGTAGTCAAATTAAGGTTGCCCGCACCCTCGCAAAGTTCAACTATGGCGTCGGGACCTGCGTTGGGGGGATCGTCTACATTGACCGTGATGCTTCCCGATACAGAGCCGTTGCAGTTTTGGTCGTCGACGGAAGTCAGGGTGTATACTGTGGTAACTGCCGGAGTTACGTCAATGGTTTCACCCGCATTCAATACAACAGGGCCTTCGGCTACTCCACCTGCTTCATAAGTTAATGTCCAGGGACCATCACCCTGAAGATCCAGGGATAGGGAAGCTGTTTCGCCTGCGCAAATGGTCTGGGCACCACCTGTGAGGTCGGCAGATGCCGGACAATCGCAATTGGGCGCATTTCCCGTCACGTCTGTTTCGGCGCAAGGGCCGTTGTCCGATACTTCAAAGTCGTAGATAAGGTCGGTCGCAGGGTC
>JAIVHQ010000293.1 GCA_020200995.1 Flavobacteriales bacterium | reverse complement strand
CGACGAAGCCATGGAGTGGTTTCTCGAGCGCGCCAACGGCGGCGACGTGGTGGTGATCAGGACTTCGGGCAGCGATGGATACAACGATTACATGTTCAGCGGACTGGGCGTCACTTTGAACTCTGTTGAAACGATTGTCTTCAACTCGGCCGAGGCCGCGAATGACCCTTATGTAATCGAGCGACTCAACGGCGCCGAAGCCATTTGGATGGCCGGCGGAAATCAGGCGACGTACGTCAATTTCTGGAAAGATACGCCGGTGCAAGACGCCATCAACAATTTGGTCAACGTGAAGCAAGGCGTGCTCGGAGGTACTTCTGCGGGCATGGCTGTGATGGGGCAGGCCTACTTTCCGGCCCTCGGGGGCTCGGTCAATTCCGAGACGGCACTCAACAATCCCTTCACGCCGGGCATGCTTTTCGGCTACGACGACTTCATTCAGGCGCCCTTTATGGAAAATGTAATCACCGAAACCCACCTCAACGATCCGGACAGAATTCGCTACGGCCGCATCACGGGATTTCTCGCCCGCATCGGTCACGACTACGGATTCAGACCGCTGGGCATGGCGAGCAATGAGTACTGCGCCATCGTGATCGGCAGTGACGGGATTGCGCGCGCTTACGGTGATTTTCCCGAATTTGATGACGACTTCGTGTACTTTCTCCAGGCCAATTGCGTTACGCCTCGTACCCCTGAAATCCTGGAAGCCGATCAGCCGATCACCTGGATCAGGGAAGGCGAAGCGGTGAAGGTGTACCAGGTACCGGCCACCCCTTCAGGCGAAAACTTCTTCAACGTCAATACCTGGAATGAAGGTGAGGGCGGGGCATGGGAAAACTGGACGGTCGAAGATGGCGCGTTGGTGCGCGAAACGGATGCCACCGCGCCGGAGTGCGTACTTTCTGTGAACAGCCAAGACAAGGCGGTGGATGCGCTGATCTTTCCGAATCCGGCCAAGGATCACATCCGCGTCCGGTCCGACCTCGAGAGGTGGGACTACCGCATCTTTGATGTGTCAGGCAGGCTTTTACTGAGTGGTCAAAACGTGCACGGCGAAGGAGCTATTCCAGTGAACGCCCTTTCACCCGGCTTGTACAAACTCAGCATCCAAAGCGGAAATGCCTATTTTTCGGGTACTTTTGTGAAATACGATTAATTCGGATTTCGCGTGTTTAAAAAGTCCCCTGACGCTTTACTGATCATATCAGCGGTCCTCGTTTTTTTCACCGTCCTCACCTGGGTGGTGCCTGCGGGCAATTACGAGCGCTCGGTCGAGGATGGCAAAACCCGTGTGGTGGCCGATACCTATACGCCCGCTGAGCGCAACGGACAGGGCGTCGGCGATCTTCTCACAGCGCCTGTCAAAGGTTTTACAGGCGCCGCTCGCATCATTGCATTTGTGCTGTTGGTGGGAGGTGCATTTTCCATGGTGACCGCCACAGGTGCCGTGGACGGCGGGCTCCACGCGGTGGTCAGATTTGCCGAAAGGCGGCCCGCAGCCAAAAATGCGGTGATTCCCCTGCTCATGATTTTGTTTTCACTGGCGGGGTGCACCTTTGGGATGTCGGAGGAAAACCTGGTCTTCATACTCATAACGATCCCGCTGGCCCGAAGCATGGGCTACGACGCCATTACGGGCGTGGCCATTCCGTTTTTGGGATCGGCTGCCGGATTTGCCGGGGCGGCCATCAACCCGTTTACCCTTGGCATTGCACAGGGCATCGCCGAGATTCCCATCGGTAGCGGTGCGGGATACAGGTGGGCGGTGTGGGCCGTTTTTACGGCAGTGGCCGTTTTCTTTGTGATGCGCTACACCGGATGGCTGGAGCGCAACCCCGATCACGTCGCTCCGAGTGAAACTGAAGGCCGGGACGATCCGGCTTTCGAGCCGCCTTCGGTGACCGCATTTACCGGAAGGCACGCGGCCGTCTTGGTGCTTTTTACGCTGGCCATCATTATGCTGATGATAGGAAGCACTTACCTCGGCTGGTACATCGACGAAATCGCCGCACTGTTTATCGCGCTGGGGATTGCATCTGCCATCGTGGGCGGACTCTCGGCGGGGCGATCTATCGATGCTTTCAAAAAAGGTGCGGGCGACATGCTCGTGGCTGCCATCATCATCGGCCTCTCGACTCTCGAGGAGTGTGCTCGTCATCGCCGAAGACGGGCAGATCATCGACACCATCCTCTACGGAATGTCGAGCCTGGTGGCCGACCTGCCGCAGTCGATCAGTGTGCAGGCCATGTTTTTGACCCAGGGATTCATCAACGTGTTCGTTCCCTCCGGCTCGGGTCAGGCGGCCATCACCATGCCCATCATGGTGCCCCTTGCCGATTTGCTCGGAATATCGAGGCAGACGGCGGTGCTGGCCTTCCAGTTTGGCGACGGTATTTTCAACCTCATCATCCCCACCAGCGGCGTGACCATGGGCATCCTGGCTGTCGCCAAAATACCTTTTGGCGTGTGGCTGCGCTGGGTGTGGAAGCCTGTGCTGGTGCTCACGGTTTTGGGAGCCCTGTTATTGGCCCTGCCGACCTGGATAGACGTGTGGCCGGGCTGAAAACCCGAGGTCCTGCATCTTGCGCGATTTGTCTACCTTTGGGCAAAAATTAATTCATGTACACAGGTCTTACGCATGCCCACTCCCTTTTGCGTTGGTTGGCATTGATCGCCATTCTAATAGCCTTGGTAAATGCATTCACCGGCATTTCAAATAAACGCGCGTTCAGTGCGAACGACAACAGGTGGTCACTGCTCACGCTGATCTTTTTTCACCTGCAGTTGGTGATCGGTTTGGTGCTGTACTTCACCCAGGGGTGGCACACCCAAATCGGGGAGATGAGCGATAAAGTGGTTCGATTTTACTCGCTCGAGCACCTGGTGGCCATGCTTGTGGCCATTGCCCTGGTTACCATCGGGCGCATCAGCTCCAAGAAAGTAAAAGAGGACCGCAAGAAGCACAAAAGGCACCTCGTGTACTTTTTCATTTCGTTCGTCATTGTGTTGATCAACGTCCCTTGGCCGTTTCGAGAAGTCGGAGCGGGTAAGGGCTGGTTTCCCGGAATGTAAGCCGTGAAAAGGATACTTTTCATAGCGGCCCTTGCGGGAATAATTTGGTCGTGCGGCGGAAGCTCAGGTGCGACAGCCGAGAAAACGGCGTTGACGGGCGTGGAAATTTACAAAAAGCAATGCGCTATTTGCCACGGCAATAATGGCAGAAAGGGGCTGGCGGGAGCCAAAATGATCCCCGAGTCGAAGCTCGATTTGCAGGAGCGGATTGCCTTAATCACGAATGGAAAGGGGAGCATGATGCCTTACAAAGACATCCTCTCCAAAGATGAAATAGCCCGTGTGGCAGAATATACATTGACGCTCGAATAGCGCATTTATGTCAGAACCGATTACAACTTCAGTTAAAGCCGAAAAGGCAGTACTCATCGGTCTCATCACCCGCGAGGATACCCCCGAGCAGGTGGCCGACTACCTCAATGAGCTCGAATTTTTGGCGAAAACCGCCGGAATAGATACCCTCAAGTCCTTCACCCAGCGCCTCGATAAGCCGGATATGTCAACCTTTATCGGAAAGGGAAAGCTGCAGGAAGTGCTGGAGTACGTTGAAGAGCACGAGGTGGATGTGGTAATTTTCGACGATGACTTGACTCCTTCGCAGATGCGGAATGTCGAAAAGATATTCAACAAAAAGATCTACGACCGCAGCCTGCTGATTCTCGACATCTTCATGTACCGCGCCCAAACGGCGCAGGCCAAGACTCAGGTCGATTTGGCCAGATCTGAGTACCTCCTTCCGCGCCTTACGAGGATGTGGACCCACCTCGAGCGACAGCGCGGAGGTACGGGAACCAGGGGTGGTGCCGGTGAAAAGGAGATCGAGACCGACCGCCGAATTATCCGCGATAAAATTGCAAAGCTCAAGAAGCGCTTAAAGCAAATTGACAAGCAGATGCACACCCAGCGCAGCAACCGCGGTGCCATGGTGCGGATCGCCCTGGTGGGATATACCAACGCCGGCAAGAGCACATTGATGAACCTGATGAGCAAGTCGGAAGTATTTGCCGAGGACAAGCTGTTTGCCACCCTCGACACGACGGTGCGCAAGGTGGTGTTCCAAAATCTGCCATTTCTGCTCAGCGATACGGTGGGCTTTATCAGAAAGCTGCCCGCCCAGCTCGTTGAAAGCTTCAAAAGCACACTCGATGAGGTGCGCGAAGCGGACATGCTCCTCCATGTGGTCGACATTTCTCACCCCAATTTCGAAGAGCATTTTCACACCGTGAACGAGACCCTCGCCGAGATCGATTCGGCCGATAAGCCCACCATCGTGGTGTTCAATAAACTCGACGCCTACAAGCCGAAGCCCGTGGATCCGCAAGACCATGAAGCCGTGACCGAAAACGCCGATCCGCTCGAAGTGCTGAAGCGCTCGTGGATGGCCAAAGTCGACGCCAAAGAAGTGGTATTCGTGAGTGCCATCAAAAAGCAGAACATCGATGAGCTCCGCGAAAAAATTTACAATCACGCCAGCGAAATACACGCCGAGCGGTACCCGTACAACAGTTTTTTATACTAAGACCTCAGAACCATGGCATCTGTAAGACAAGAGAAAGTAGCAAAGTTGATCCAACAGGACCTGGCTGTCATTTTCAGTGAGAATTCGCGCGATCTTTTCGGGGGTGCTTTTATAACCGTGACGATAGTTCGCATGACGCCCGACCTCGGTTTGGCCAAAGTGTACCTTAGTTTCTTTGCCAATTCGGGCACCAATAAGGAAGAGCTGCTGGCGCTGGTCAAGTCAAAAACCTCAGCGGTGCGCGGCATCCTGGGGCGAAAGATCGGAAAGCAGGTGCGCATTGTCCCCGAGCTCGCTTTTTACCTCGACGACAGCCTCGACTACGCGAGCGAAATCGACAACCTGCTTAAAAAGTAGCCTTTGCCCAACCTCGGTTTCTATATCGCCAGGCGCTACCTGATTTCCCGAAAATCGCTTTCGATTATTTCGGTGATGAGCCTGATTTGCATGCTGGTGGTGGCTGTGGTTACCATGGCGATGGTGGTGGTTCTCTCGGCATTCAACGGAATTGAAAAACTCATCGACGAGCGCTACCGCTACCTCGAGTCCGATCTGAGCATCACAGCCGTGTACGACAAAGTGATTGGACTGGACAGCCTGAACATGGACATGCTCCGCGCTGCCGAAGGGGTAGACGAGGTGGCCTTCGCCGTGGAAGAATTCGTCTTGGCTGAGTATGAAAGAAATCAGCGGATCGTGAAGATGAAAGGCGTCGAGGACACCTTTATCAAGCGCTCCGGCATCGATAGCCTGATGTTCGACGGAGTGGCCGAATTTCACATGAACAATACGCCCTCGGCCCTGATCGGGATCGGGGTGAAGTACGACCTGAACCTCCGCATGTTCGAACAGGCCTACAATCCGCTGCGGCTTTCTGCGCTTCAACGCGGAAAGCAATTGAGAACAAACAGGGAAGGTGCTTTCAACCGGCGCAACATTCCGGTGGCGGGAATTTTCTCGATCAACATCGATTTTGATTCGGACTACGTGATTGTTCCGCTCGGGTTTGCGACGGATTTGTTGGGATATGACAAAGAGGTCTCGCAGGTAGAAGTTCAGTTGAAAAAAGGCGAAAGTCTCGAAGGCCGCCGCGATGAACTGCAGGAAATGCTCGGCCCGAATTACCTCGTAAAAAGCCGCCTCGAAAAAAACGAGCTCGTTTACAAAACCAACAAGACTGAGAAGTGGGCCACCTTTGTCATCATGGGCTTTATTCTTTTGATCGCCACATTCAACATCATTGCTGCCCTCACCTTGCTGATCAATGAAAAACGAAATGACATCAAAGTGCTGAGTGGCATGGGGGCACCCGCATCGCTCATCAAGCGAATTTTCTTCATCGAGGGTGCGCTGATCAATGCCTTCGGTGCGGCCATCGGATTGGGCCTCGGACTTTTGCTGGTGTATCTGCAACAGCATTACGGCCTTATCAGGCTTGAGGGCGGACTGGTTGACTTTTACCCCGTGGCCTACTCTGCCTCCGATATGCTGGCCATTTTCTCACTCGTGGTGGTGTGTGGGCTGCTCTCTTCGGTGGTGCCCGTGCAGATTTTTACGCGGCGCTACGGGGCGCTGTGAGTCGAGGCAGTCAAAGACCAAAGCCTAAACTTCGGAGTTTCTGATTTTCGATTGATGGTATTTTGAGAAGTTTACACCGGACGTACCTAACGGCACGTGGTTTTCTATGTCATATCAAAACACCCCGGTTGAAACCGGGGCTTACCAAACGGGCCGTACCTAACGGCACGGGACGTTGATCTTCGATTCAAATTATTGTTGCTGAGGGTGCACGTTCAATCCTGAACGAGTCCATGTACGCTTTGCTTACAGGATTGGTCCACCCAACTTGAACGAACCGAAGTGCCTTTCAGGCGGGTGCTTCAATAACTTAGTGCGCAATGAATGAGCTTTATTTATCCGGCCTGCGGCCTTGCTGAATGGTAAGCGTGCCTTTAGGTACGCTCAGTATAAATTTGCTACTGAAGCTCAGGTTTGCATTAATTTAGTGGGCTGCTTTTGGTGCAGCTTCGGGCATGCAGAAATCTTAATGCCAAGTTCCTGTGTCAAACCAGGGCAATAAAA
>JAIVHQ010000292.1 GCA_020200995.1 Flavobacteriales bacterium | reverse complement strand
GTCTGATAGCATGCTGTTCGAAAGGCTGATGATGTGCAGCCCCCTTTCCGGGAAATACAGCCACGTCGAGGAGTAGCCGTCGATGCCACCGTTGTGGGCCAATGCTTTTTCCCCGGCCACCTCGCTCTCAAACAGGCCGAGGGCATAGGTGCCGATCACGGGTGTTTGCATGTCGCTCAGGGTGGCTTTTTTGGCAAAAATGCGGTTGCCAAAGAGTGCCGCTGAGAAGGTGTGCAGATCGCTGACCGAGCTGTACAGCGCCCCCTCGGCGTAGGGCACGGTCGGATGTACAGGCGGCACCTGCTTCCATCCATCAATATTTGGTGAAAGTCCCGTGCTCAACTCAACACCATTTGCTTCAGAATCGACTCCCGTTTGGCGCATCCCGAGCGGTTCGGTAATCATGGCTGCTGTGATCTCGGCGTAGGGCTTCTCGTAAATTTTTTCCAAAATCGAGCCCAGCAGAAAGTAGTTGGAGTTGCTGTACTTGAACCTTGTACCGGGTTCGAATTCGGATTTTAAGCCTCTAAATCTGATGATAATATCCGCAACGGAATTGTCGTCGTATTTCCATTCGGCCATGTCGGGAAGGTCAGTGTAGCTGGCGTTTCCCGAAGTGTGCGACAGAAGTTGGCGCACGGTCACTTTGTCGGCGTTGGTCACTTCGGGGTGCCAGGTGGAAAGCTTGTCGTCGAGGCTCATTTTGCCGGCCTCCACAGATTTCAGGATTAGTACAGAGGTGAATGACTTTGTGATGCTGCCGATTCTGTACACCGAATTGGTGGCATTCATAAGGACGCCATCGGCAGTGGCCGGCCCCGTGGCTTTTTCAAACAGCGTTTTATCGTCGGTGGCGATCATCACCGTCCCCGTGAATTTTTTCAATTCCGTCATCCTGTCGAGGTATTCATTCAGGTTTTCGTATTGGGCACTGCCTTGTCGGCAAATAAGCAGGGCTGAGAGTGTCGCGAGGATGAGAAGCAGTCGATGGGGCATGGTGCTGATGATTGAATCTGTTTGTATTTAAGTTCAAATATGCGGAATCTCTGCGACACGTCCTGTGATTTGATGGCCGCCTTTTCGGCAAATGTGTTTGGCGGCATGTGGGCTTGATTGGCGGTTTAGCAGGTTGTCATTTTCTATCTTTGAGCAAAATCGACTAGATTACACTGAACGTAACTGACGGCAAGTGTTTTAAAGTCTCGCGTCAAAATACCCTGGTTGAAACCGGGGCTTACCAAACAGGCCGGACCTAACGGCACGGGGGCGTTCACTTTTGATTTAAGTGATTCTTGAGAAGGGCATACAACAGGGTCCAAGAGAAGTTTTGCAAGGTTTTGATTCAAAATCATCTGATAGACTTTCTAGTGGACAGGCGCTCCTTTTTGAGGCAATCGGTTAATAGGTTTGTACGAGGCCATATCTTAGAGGCAGCATTTACTCTTGAGCCGCAGGCGTGCCGTCAGGTACGCCCCGTGTGGTAAGTCGGGGATTTATCCCCGGCGTGGAGTAGCTCATTGCGCAACCGGCGTGCCGTCAGGTACGCTCAGTGTAAAATGACTCCCAAGCTTTAGATTCTATTAACAAGTCCCCTCAAACCTTTAGCGGTCAAAACTTGTCGGGGCACGGTTGAACACCTATTTTTGCGCACCAAAATAATGAAGATACATCGACCATGTCAGTACTTGTAAATAAGAATTCCCGCGTCATAGTTCAAGGTTTCACCGGCAGCGAAGGCACCTTTCACGCCTCGCAAATGATTGAATACGGAACGAATGTAGTGGGCGGAGTGACCCCCGGAAAGGGCGGACAAAAACACCTCGATAAGCCCGTTTTTAATACGGTACAACAAGCCGTCAAAGAAACCGGCGCCGACGTGACCATCATTTTTGTGCCGCCGGCTTTTGCCGCCGACGCCATCATGGAGGCTGCCGAAGCGGGCATTAAAGTGATCGTTACCATCACCGAGGGAATTCCCGTGAATGACATGGTCAAAGTAAAAAACTACATAGACGGACGCGACTGCACCCTCATCGGCCCCAACTGCCCCGGGGTGATGACAGCAGGCGAAGCCAAAGTGGGCATCATGCCCGGCTTCATCTTCGAAAAGGGCAAGATCGGTATCGTTTCCAAGTCGGGAACCCTGACTTACGAAGCCGTTGATCAGATTACCAAAGCGGGCATGGGACAGTCCACCGCCATCGGAATCGGCGGAGACCCCATCATTGGCACCACTACCTTGCAGGCTGTGCAGATGCTGATGGAAGACCCCGACACCGAAGGCATCGTGATGATCGGTGAGATCGGCGGAAACCTCGAAGCAGAGGCCGCGCGCTGGGTCAAAGAGCACGGCACCAAGCCTGTGGTTGGTTTCATCGCGGGAGTTACCGCACCCAAAGGCCGCACCATGGGCCACGCCGGCGCTATCGTAGGCGGCGACGACGACACTGCCGAAGCCAAGAAAGCCATCCTCCGCGAATGCGGCATCCACGTGGTGGATTCGCCCGCACACATTGGTAAAAAGATGGCGGAAGTGCTGGGCGTTACAGCTTAAAGCAGAAGTTTTTAAAGTAATGAAAGCCGGTCGCGAGATCGGCTTTTTTATTGCGCGGCTTTTATAATCGAGGAGAATCCTTCCCGCAGGGCCCTTCGACTTCAAAGGCTCGGATAGCGAGGTGACCCTCGACAAGAAGAACCTGAGCATTTCGCTGATCACCGACAGCGATTTTCGAATCGACCAGATCGAGTCGGTTCTGCTCAACCGTTTTGTAAAAGCCAAGATCGATCCCCTCAGCCTCGACCGCAGCAAGGAATTTTACGCCACCGGCAAAAAGGTCCGCAAGGACATTCCCATCCAGCAGGGCATCGACCGCGAAACGGCCAAGAAGATTGTGAAAGCCGTGAAAACTGCCAAGATCAAAGCTGAAGCCCAAATCCAGGACAACCAGATTCGGGTGACTTCAAAGAGCATCAACAGCCTTCAGGAGGTGATTGCCCTGTGCAGAAAGGAGGATTTTGGGGTTCCCTTGCAGTACATCAACATGAAATAATGTCTGCCTTTAAAGTCCGATATCATGCCTTCCGCTTGATCTTCGAGCTGCGTTATGTTCGGCCCCAAAATCCTCATCCCGCCGCGGCGGGACTACTTGCTTTAAGAATTGCGTGCGCCCATGCTTTAAGCTTGGTCTATAAGTTGCTTATCGAACTTTATGATCCAAAGCTTGAGTGTATTAACCGACTCTATATAATAGCATCTCAATACACCGCTCCTGCGTCACGGCACTACTAATGAACACTTATGTACCCATCAAATTTTCAATGAATTTAATTTTATTCAATTGCCATGCAAGGACATGACTCGGAGTGCGAAAATCCGATCACAAAAAAAACGTCAGGTCGAGTGTTTTTCCCGGCTGCGTCAACCTTCCATGGATGCAAAAACTTCAATGCCGGGAAAAATGAACTTCGCGCACTTTATGCCATCCACGCAGTGGATACCTTTAAAAGCATCTCATGGAGCGCAGCGGAATAATCGAGACCCGTTAGAATTGAAGATTGCGATTTAAGGCGCTCTCGATACATTTTTCAGCCCAACCCAATCTTCCCAAAAAAAAGAACATCTCAAAAGGGCTGAAAAACACTCGAGCTGACGATCTCTTGGAATTCTAACAGTTCATCTCAAACAATAGGCGGGTGCAGCCTGCTCATATCTCGATGTGACGATCTTACTGTTAGATATTATGAGCGATTTCTACCACTTAACGGTAGAATGAGGTACGTAATCAACTCAGGCGGTACCTACCGATTTGCGTGGCCGACCCATGGTAATACCCGTTCCGAAAAGGAAAATTACCGCGGCGATGAGTCCTTCGCCTACCGCGAGTGAAAATACGCCGAGCGTGACGGGCACGAGCATCCACGGAAACAACTTCACCGCCGAAAGCCGATCTGTGAGCGTGCCGCCGTACACTGAAAAGAGGAGGCGTACCAGCCCGTACCCTGTAAAGGCAGCGGTGTAGATTTCGACGGGCCAGCCTTTCTCGTTGGCCATCACGAATTGGTAAAAGAAAAAGCCGGTTACCGTAAAACCCGTTCCCAGCGAAGAAGACGCAATGATCCAGAACTTTTTGGAGGAGACCATGTCGCGGTAAAATTTACGTTTGCCTTTGAGGGCCGCATTTTTGTCGGCAGCTTCTCGCGACATATCCATCCGCTCGGTTCGGAAATACGGCAAAAGCACCAAGAGTGCGATCAATACGCCCACGGATGAACCCGCAGCCACCCGCCAATGGCTAAGTGCGATAATACCCCCGAAAACCACGGGAAGTATCATTTCGCTCATGCTGTAGCCGAGCGAAGAAATGCTGAGCGCTTTGCCGCGGTCGGCGTCAAAACGGCGCGACATCACGCTGAGACTGATGTGCGTCATCAGGCCCTGTCCGCCGAGGCGCAGCCCGATCATGGCAAAAAACAACACCACGGGGTGCCATGCCACAGCCAAAAGCACGCAGGCAATGGCGAGGAGAATGATGACCCGTGAGGTCAGCGATTTGATCCGCTGCTCGTCGACCAAATGGCCGAAGCGCAGCAGCAATCCCGAGGCGATAATCGTTGCCGCGGCGTAGTAACCCCCGAACACCCCCTTGCTCATCTCAAGGTCGGCGAGGAGGAAGGGCACATAGAGCGAGATCAAAAACGTTTGTCCGAAGCTGGAAAAAAACGTGAGGATCCACCCGAAAAAAACGGCCCTGAAATTCTGCTTCAGAAATGAAAAATATGCGCTCATAGCGATTTTTGCGGGTGCAAAGAAACGGATAATATGCGGGTAGCTCAATTTGAACTTCTTCTATGGACCTGCCACATACTTCAGAGTCCGGTTCCCGCCGACGCGACGAGAACATTTTTCACTATTTCAGTTGCGATCAAAAATCGGTTAATGAGCGATTTATGCGGTAACCGTGCGGTCGGTCCAAATGGACAGTACGTTTGTTCAATTCGGTTTTATTTTCTACATTCGGTTCAAAGAGGGATGTTAATCCCTTAAACAACCAATCAATAAATAGCCAAAGCCATGATCATAAAAATCATTTTGACGGCCTCTATGATGGCCTGCATAACGCTTGCCTCCGCACAGGGCCAACACCAAACCGGCAATGCAATGTTCTTCACATCTAAGCCAACAGCCGAAGAGCGCGGCATGAAGTTGCTGGAGGAGCAACGCAATTTCAATTTTCCCGAGAAGAGCATAATTGCAAATCAAAAAACGAAGGCAAAATCGGCGTCAAACTTTTCAGCGCGGCTCGATAGCCTGGTATCTGATGCAGGGATCAAGCTTGAATGGACTTTCGATGAGCACGGTAACAATACCTTTGAGAAACTTTCCCTAGGAAGTCCTGAAGAATCTTGGACCGATCAGCGACAAATTGATATTACTTACGATGAAGAAGACTTGCCAATAGAGAGAATTACCATGGTTTGGAGTATTTCACAATTGGAACTGCAACAGGATTCACGCGAAACCTTTACGTATCAGGAAGACGGTTTGATGGCTGAAACGATTGAGTATGATTGGTATTCTGACGTTTGGATGCCGGATACTAAGTACGTCTTTGAATACGATGAACAAGACAATTTGAGTGAGGTAGTTCGGTTCCAGTGGGACGCGATCAATGAGGGTTTTGAAGAATTCGGTAAAGAAGATTATACTTACAATGAAACGGGTGGGTTGCTTGAGTTCAGAATTTCAAATCGGGTAGCAAATGAGTGGGTAAACAGTGCCAAGGAGACGTACACCTTAGATTCAGATGACAATACAGTTTTGGCAATCATTTCTTTTTGGCAGGTTTTGAGTGAAACATGGTATCCTGTTTACTCAGATGAATACACTTACAACTCGGATGGCTTAGAAATTGAAGTAGTGAATTTTTCTTGGAGCGCCGCGGTAGAAGACTTTACTCCTGACGCAAAGACCGTACGGGTGTATAACGACTCAGACAAGCTCCTTTCAGAAGAATTTTTTTTCTGGAGTAATCAGGATTCAGGATGGCAACCGGGTTACCTCGATACATTTGATTATGATGAGGCGGGTAATCGTGACGTCATAGTTAATTACGAATGGGACGAAAACTCCCAGGACTACCTTCCCTTTGATATGTTCACCGGGAATTTCAACAATGATTACCCCGTGTCCGATATTATGTTGCCTGAACTTTTAATTGTTGATGGCATTGACCATATGCCGCTGGCATCCTCGAACTACTTCTACCAGTCAGGTGAGTGGGTCGAAGAAACAAACGAAGAGCTTTATTACACATTTTTTGATGTCACTTCAGTGAAGGATGTATCCGGCAGCCCCTTTGCAGTGTATCCGAATCCCTTTCGGGAATCCATCCGCTTCAATCAGCCATTGCAGCGATTTACCCTTTACGACTTGCAAGGGCGAGTGGTCATGCAAAAGCAATTGACCGGAGCAGTCGAAGTCAATGCGGGGCATTTGCCCGCGGGCATCTATGTGTATCAGGTTGAGAGCTCAAATTCGGTTCAGACGGGGAAGTTGGTGCGGGAGTAAAACATATTCGCACGCATTATACCCGGGCAACTTTTATGCCTTCGGGCATCCGCACCCTGATAATGGCCGCCGAAACAATGGTGAGCACTCCGATGAGGCCAATGGCATAGCCCACCCCAAAAAGATCGGCCACTACCCCTGAAATCACCGCTCCGAATACGTAGCCCAGGTCGCGCCACAGCCTGAAGGTGCCAATGCTTTCGGCCCTTTGTCGCGGACTTGTAGCGTCGGCGATGGTTGCCAGAAAAGTAGGGTACACCAGCGCTGTGCCCAGCCCGAGGAATGCCATGAGGCCGGCGAGCGGGTAAAATGCTTCGACAAACGGAATCAACAAAATCGCGATGCCCTGCATAAACATGCCCCAAAAGAGCATCCTCTTTTTGGAATAGTGGTCGGCCATCTTGCCGGTAAAAAGCTGCCCGATTCCCCAAACCACCGGATAGATGGCCGTGAGGATGCCGATGTGGTCGTTTTCGTAGTGGAGAGATACCAGCATGATGGGCAACAGCCCCCAAATCATCCCGTCGTTCAGGTTGTTCACCAATCCGGCCTGCGACACCGAGCCAAGGGTCGGGTGTTTCCATGTGGTTTCCCAAAACACGCTTTTCATGGATGCGGAGCTGTCGGTCAGGGTCTCAGCTCGGACGAATTGGCGGGTGTCTTTTACAAAAAACAAGGTCAGCAAAAGTCCGGCTATAGACATCCCGATGCCGATGTAAAACGGGTAGGGGGTCACCCCGTATCGGGCGGCCACCATGCCGGTGATAAATGCCACCACACCGACCGCGAAATACCCGGCAAACTCGTTGATGCCCATGGCCAGGCCGCGGTTCTTCTCACCCACAAGGTCGATTTTCATCACCACAGTGCTGCTCCACGTCAGGCCCTGACTGATGCCCAGAAGCACATTGGCCCCGATCACCCACGACCAGCTCGGCGCGTAAATCAATATCAGCGGAACGGGCAGCGCCAATACCCACCCGATGAGGAGGAGGTTTTTTCGGCCCACTTTGTTGGCCAGACGCCCCGTGTAGTAATTGGCCAGGGCCTTGGTAAGTCCGAAAGCCGCGATAAAAGAAAGAATGGCCGTTTTGGATGAGATGCCGAATTCCGCTTCCGCAAACTGGGGAAAAATGGACCGCTCCATACCCACCATGCCCCCCACAAATCCGTTGACGAGGACGAGTATGGCAAACTGCTGCCAATTTTCCCGAAGACCTAATTTAACTTTATCAGTTTTCGCCATAGCTGTTTTCCAAACGGTCAAAGTTCGGGATTTTCCGGCAGGGCTGCGGAACTCAGGTCACGGAGGTTTGCGGCCTAAAATTTAAGATCCTGTACTTATGCCGTTGGTTTTTGTCGGTTGGCAAAAGCCACCAGCGAGAGCATGATCGGCATTCTACCAAGACCCCCACCACGCAGACCAGGGCCGCGGGGCTGTCTAAGCCGAAGAGACCAATGGCCACTGCCACGGAGAGTTCGAAAAAATTGCTCGCGCCGATCATGGCTGCGGGGGCGCACACAGCATGGCTCAGGTTCAGCTTTTTGCCGGAATACCAGGCCAGAAAAAAGATGAAATAGGTCTGAATGATCAGCGGTATTGCGATGAAGGCGATGACCAAAGGGTTGTTCAAAATATTCTCTCCCTGAAAGGCGAAAAGAAGCACCAGTGTGAGCAGGAGCGCGATGACGCTGACGGGTTTGAATTTTGGTAAAAACCGGTTGGTAAACCAGTCTTGCCCTTTTGAAGAAATCAGCATCTTGCTCGTGATCAGCCCCGCCAAAAGCGGCACGACCACGTAGAGCACAATGCTCAAAATCAA
>JAIVHQ010000436.1 GCA_020200995.1 Flavobacteriales bacterium | reverse complement strand
TGCTGAAAATAAGGCTCTCCGACTGTACCAATTACAAAATTTTCAACTGTATCGGGGTTCACGCCAAATTGCACATCTCCAAAGTCGGTCAAAGGATCACATTGCCCTTGAACAACGGAAACAGTGAAAGCCGAAAACAGAAATATGAGGAGTTGTTTCATGGCACCCGTAAAGGCTTTTGATCAACCGCGCTTCACGCCGGCCGAAAGCACCATGTCGTCGGCTTCTTTAAGGTCTGCCGCGATTTTGAACACCGACGTGAGCTGCGATATGCTCACCAATTTTTCTACTGCGGGCTGCAGGCCACAAATCACAAATACGCCTTCCGCTTCTTTGCAAAGTCTGTTTCCTGTCAGCAAAGCGCTCAGTCCGCTCGAATCGCAATACCTCGCTTTATGAAGGTCAATTACAATATTTGCAATATCACTCTTGATGAGATACAATATTTCCGACTTCAAATCGGGTGCACTCAAGGAGTCGAGCTTCTCAACCTGAACGGTGATTACTGAGTATTTTTCGTGGTTTTCTACGCTAAACTTCATGGTTTCGATTGGGGATATAGGCCAAATATAAAGATTTAACCTTTCCGTTCAATTTTTCCGGCCAAAAGGTAGAGTACCGACATGCGCACGGCCACGCCGTTTTCGACCTGGTTTAAGATGATGCTCTGCCCGCTGTCGGCGGCATCGCTCGATATTTCGACCCCTCTGTTAATGGGGCCGGGGTGCATCACGGTAATTTCTTTGTCGAGGCTTTCGAGCATTTTCTTGTCGATCCCATACATCATGGTGTATTCGCGAAGCGACGGAAAGTAGGCAATGTCCTGCCGCTCGAGCTGTATGCGCAGCACGTTGGCCACATCGCACCACGCCAAAGCCTCCCTAAGGTCGTGACTCACCTTCACTCCCAGCGAACCGATGAATTTGGGAATCAGCGTGGCCGGACCGCACACCATCACTTCGGCACCCAGCTTTTGAAGGCAGGGCTTCGGGTGGCGCATCACGACGATGTCCACTTTCATCGCCAGAATATTGTTGACGGTGTCGATCAGGGTTTCGCCTTTACTCACCGAACTCGACGAAGAAGCAAAATTGATCACATCGGCTGAGAGCCGCTTTTCGGCCAGCTCAAAACTGAGCTTGGTACGGGTCGAGTTTTCGAAAAAGAGGTTGGCGATGGTAATATCGCGGAGCGAAGGCACTTTTTTGATCGGCCGGTTGATGACCTCCTTGAAATTATCGGCGGTTGAAAAGATACTTTCAATGTCGCCGGCTGTGAGGTTCTTGATGCCGAGAAGGTGGGGTGTGCTCAGGCTGCTCATTGTTTTTCGGCGGTGGAATAAAGGGTTACACGGTCTTTGCCTTCGGTTTCGGTCCAGTCCACGGCCACCCTTTCGGTGGAAATGCTGTCGACCGTGCGCCCCGTATAGTCGGGCTGCACGGGCAGGTGGCGGCTAAACCTGCGGTCGATGAGCACGAGGAGCTCCACGCGCTTGGGCCGCCCGAAGGCGAGCATGGCGTCGAGTCCGGCACGTATGGTGCGACCGGTGAAGAGTACATCGTCGATCATCACTACATTGAGGTCTTCGATTTCGAAGTCCATTCGGGTTTCGCCGGGTACAGGCGGACTTGCCTTTCGGCGAAAATCGTCTCGGTGAAAAGTTATATCGAGGGCGCCGTGGCGGATGTGGTCGGCACCGGTCATTTCCTTGAGCCGCTTCACAATGCGCTCAGCCAGGTACACCCCGCGCGGTTGCAGCCCAATGATGGCAGTCGCCGAAAAATCACCGTGGTTCTCAATCAATTGATGACAGAGCCGGGTGATGGTGATATCGAGCTGTTTGCTGTTGAGGAGCTGGATGGGCTTCATGATGGCGGCAAAGATAAGAACCCGAATGAGATTATTTTTCAGGATCCGGACGGCATGCGAACAAAAGGCCATTTGGTGCACAG
>JAIVHQ010000215.1 GCA_020200995.1 Flavobacteriales bacterium | reverse complement strand
TCATTTCGGAGAGGTATTTCATGGTGAGCAGGTACTGTGCCCAGTTTTGAAATACGGCTCCGTTGCCTCCGTAAGTGATCAGCTCGTGGGGATGCTGAGCCACTGCGGGATCGAGGTTATTTTGAATCATCAGCATCACCGCTGCGGCTTGCTTGCATTTGGCAGGGTAGGCCTCGATGGGGCGGGCGTGCATCAGGTAGTCGGGTCGAAATCGGTACATGTAAATGCGACCGTATGTGTCGAGCTCCGATTTAAATTCCGGGGCCAGCACTCCGTGGTGCTCTTTCGGGAAATACCGCAATGCGTTTTCCACGGCCAGTTTTTTTTCCTCCCGATTCAGGATTTGCTTGCGCACAGGAGCGTGGTTCACATCGGGGTCGAAGGCGGGGGGTGCGGGCAGTGCGTCGGGAATGCCGATTTGGATGGCTTCTTTAAACTCTGCGGGCGAATAGGTTTGGGTAACGGGCATGTGGTAGGTTATTTTTTGTTGAATCTTCCTTTCTTTCGATCAAAGCCGTAAGGACAGTGCTTACAGCCGTTTTGGCAACAATAGCCGCGGCGGAGCAGGTATTTTGCGGTGAAAACGATGTAGCCTTCCTCAGTTTTGTAGAAGTCATCGGAATCGAGATCGCCCAAGCGGTTAAAGTCACCTCCAAAATCAGTCATCGGGGTTAAAGTTCGGAATTTTCAGCAATTGTGTGAAGGGTCAACACCACCGCCCCGTTGATGTTTTGCAGTTGCGCACACATCAAGCTTCTGAGGCAGTTTGGGGGATGAAGAAAAAGTTTTGCGTGCGGTGCTTCGTGGGGTCGTATGTGATCAATTTCTGGTTTACAAGCACTTCGGTGCGGTAGCCCATCGATGAGAGCAGGTCGAAGCAACGCTGTCGGTTTTCGTTTTCCCATAGCTCCGTGTACACCAGCGGGCGGTGCTCAGCCAGGGTTTCAGCGCCTCCTTTGAGCACGTAGTATTCGAAATTTTCGACATCGAGCTTTACGGCGGTCACAGGCCCCGATTCAGCCTTGAGGGCTTCACAATCGTCGAGCCGTCCTATGGGGATGGTGTACTTTTTCCCTTCATTAAAGTCTGTGATGCTGTGGTGCATGACGTGACTCAGTCCTTGCATTTTCACCTCTTCGAGAACGGGCATCACCATTTCTGCTTCGCCGTTTTTATCGCCGAGGGCTTTTTCTATCACCTTTACATTTTTAAGGTTGTAAAACGCGAGCACCCTTTTCAGGGCTTTGATGTTTTGAGGGATGGGCTCGTAGGCAAGTATTGTCGAATTTTTCAACCTTCTGCCTAGCCACACGGACATGATACCGATGTTGGCACCAATATCGAGGACCACACCCCCGTCGGGGATCATTTTCAGAAAGTGGAGAAAGTCGCGCTCGTTTTTATTCCTGCGCAAAGTGGTAATCACGGCCACGGAAAAAACAAAGAGATAGCGGTCGAAACCCAATAGTTTCTGCAATGTCTTTTTTAGCCGGGCCTTCATAAATTTTCGGATATTTGGCGCAAAGTTATTACTAATTCGTTCCCGACTGCCGCCACCCAAAATGGCACGCCTTGAAAATTGCCGTTAACACCCGTTTGTTACTGAAAAATAAACTCGAAGGAATCGGTTGGTTCACCTTTGAGACGCTGAAACGAATTGTACATCAGCACCCTGAAGTTGAGTTTTATTTCCTGTTCGATCGTACTCCCGACCCGTCTTTCCTTTTCGGAAAAAATGTGGCGCCAGTGGTAATCGGCCCTCCCGCGAGGCATCCCTTCCTATTTGTACTTTGGTTTGAGTGGTCGGTGCCCCGCGCACTGAAGCGCATTCGCCCCGACCTCTTTCTCTCACCCGACGGCTACCTTTCGCTTTCCGCAAAAGTGCCTTCACTGGCAGTGATCCACGACCTGAACTTTGAGCACTTTCCCGAAGACCTGCCCTGGTTGGTGAGGTGGTACTACCGGTCTTTTTTTCCTCGGTTTGCCCGAAAGGCTAAGAGAATTGCAACGGTTTCCGAATTTTCGAGTGATGATATTTCTTCGACTTACGGCATTGATCCCAAAGTGATAGATGTGGTTTACAACGGAGCAAACGAAAAATTTCTGCCCGTTTCGGAACAAGTCGCTGCGGCAACCCGCGGCGAATTCGCGGAAGGCAAACCCTACTTTGTTTTTGTGGGGTCGCTTCACCCGCGCAAGAACCTCGCTCGATTATTTGCCGCTTTCGACCTCTTCAAGCAGCGCACACTGCTGGTGGTGGGAGAGAAGAAATGGTGGACTCCCGAAATTCGAAAGGCCTACAAGGGAAGCATAAACCGCACCGACATCATTTTTTCCGGAAGGCTCGAGCCCGAAGTGCTGTGTCGGGTCACAGCCTCCGCATTGGCGTCGGTATACGTATCATACTTTGAGGGTTTTGGTATCCCGATCGTCGAGGCTTTTCAAAGCGGAGTGCCCGTGATTACCGCTGATGCCACCGCCACCGCCGAGATAGCCGGCGGCGCGGCGATGCTTGTTGATCCATTCGACGTAAAGTCCATTGCCGAGGCCCTGATGGCCCTTGCCACACAGCCCGATTTGCGGCGTGAATTGGTTGATAAAGGTTTTGAGCGCGCTGAAGCTTTCACCTGGCAAAAATCATCCGATCGATTGTGGAGCTCAGTTTTGAAGGCGCTTGAGCCATAAATTTGCAGGCAAAATACATGTGTTTTTATCCGATGTTTGCTTTTAGAAATCGGCAGGGCCCCATTCGGAAGGGCAAAGGGTTGTGACACCCTGAATTTTCTTTGCACATTTGTGCCGTCGTCGACTGCATGAATCGCCTGCGGTCGCACCACCCGATACATCACATGCAGAAAAAATTTCTATCGAACCTTGGCCTGCTGCTGCTGCTGAACATTCTCGTGAAGCCGCTTTACATCCTGGGTATCGACGCCGAAGTGCAAAACCGGGTGGGGCAGGAGGAATACGGAATATACTTCGCGTTGCTCAACCTGAGCTTCCTCTTCAATATTCTCATCGATCTGGGGATCAATAATTTCAACAACAGAAACATTGCCCGGAATGAAAACCTGATCGGGAAGCATTTTTCCAAACTGTTCAGCGCAAAGGCCCTTTTGGCCCTTCTATATGCCTTTGTGACGCTTGTACTCGGGTTGGCCCTCGGCTATAAGGAGGGAGAGTTTTGGATGCTTGGCGTGTTGGTCTTTAACCAGATCATGGTATCGCTCGTGCTCTTCGCGCGGTCCAATCTCACTGCCCTTCATCTCTTTGTGCGCGACGGTGTGATTTCTGTCCTCGATCGAAGTTTGCTGATCATTTTTTGTGGGTTGTTGCTTTTTACCAACCTCACGGGTGGCGAATTTGAAATTATCTGGTTCGTCTATTTGCAGACGGGCGCATACGCCGTTACGCTGATTACTGCATTGCTCATGATCGGTCCGCGGGCGGGAAGGTTGAAATGGAAGTTCGATTACGTTTTCAGTCTGTACATATTTAAAAACAGCCTGCCTTACGCCCTCCTCATTTTATCGGGGTCGATCTACAGCCGGATCGATGGTATTATGCTCGAAAAGTTACTTCCTGACGGCGGGATTCGGGCGGGAAATTACGCCCAGGGTTTTCGCTTTTATGAAGCGGCCTGCATGTTTGCATTTCTTTTTGCCGTGATTTTACTCCCTGTTTTTTCCCGAATGCTGAAGAACAATGAGAAAATCAGAGGTATGGTCGAGCTTTCTTCGCGAATTTTGCTCGGAACGGGCGTGTTTGCAGGAATCCTATTCGCATGGCACAGTGGGTGGCTACTGAGGTGGCGCTATGTAGATGTGGCAGACGAAGCGGTGTATTCCTTTAGTGCATTAATGATCGGTTTTACAGGTATATGTATGTTTTATATCTATGGTACATTGATGACGGCCAATGCCAACCTCAAACGATTAAATTATATATCATTTAGCGGATTAATTTTGAATGTGGTTCTCAATCTGATCCTGATTCCCAAGTATTTTGCTTTTGGCGCTGCTATTACCACCATGGTCACACAGATTTTTGCAGGGGTGATGCAGCTTATTTTTGTGGTGCGCCATTTCAAGTTTGGGATGAATTACAGGATGATAGGGCAGTTCGCATTGTTCTCAGTCATATTTATTGTGGTGAATTATGTTTTGAAGATTTACGTCGATGATGCTTTTCTTAGTTTCCTTGCGTCAGGTGCTGCAGGAGTGCTGTTGCTTTTTGCCACCGGCACCATTCGCATCCGCCAGATTATTGCTTTTGCCAAAGCAGATCAATAGGCAGTCGCATTCGAATATTTCTAACTTTGCGGCACTTTTACCCAAACCGCATCTGAATGGAATCCCGAGAGTTCAATTTTAAATCATTGGTAGATCTTCTGATTGCCCGATGGAAAGTTTTTCTGATTGTTGCCATCATCGGCGCAGTGGTGGGCGTGGTGATTTCACTGCCTGTGTTTATGACACCAAAATTCAAGTCGGTGGCAGTGGTGTATCCTGTGAATACCATGACTTACAGCGATGAGTCCGAAACCGAGCAGTTGCTTCAAATATTTGAGTCGAGCTCAGTGCGCGATTCAATCATTGAGAAATTCGATCTCTACAAGCGGTACGACATCGAACGCGGAGCTCCTTCATCGCGGTTTTATATTTTGGAAGAATTCAACGACCGCTTTACGGTCAGCAAAACCCTGTACGAATCAGTTCGCCTTGAGGTGTACGATGAGGATCCCGAATTGGCGCGGGCCATGGCCGACGAGATGCTGTACCGCGTGAATGAAAAATTCAATTTGCTCGCAAATGAGCGCGGCCGCAATCTGGCCCATTCTTACAAGACGCAGATGGACTATCAGACCACTGTGATTGATAGCATCGAAGCCATGGTAAGTGCCATCAGCTCAGAAAAGGGCCTCGTGGAATATGAAGCTCAATCGCGTGAGTTGGTCAGGGGCTATGTCGAGTCTTTGAAGGGAGGCAGCGATGCGTTCAAAGATGAAGTCAGAAAGCTGATGGGCAACACCAGCGAGTCCGGAAGTTCAGTAATGATGCTGCAGAAGGTGAGCGAAGGAGCAGTTGAAAAGCTTACCCAGATTGAAGAGCGCTACCTCTTTTGGCGTGAATACGCATTTCGCGATATCAATTACATCGACGTTGTGGTATCGCCCGAGACACCTGACAAGAAGGCCTGGCCGGTGCGCTGGCTTATTGTTGTATTATCTGCGGGCGCAGCACTTCTGCTGGCCCTGGTATTGGTAGCATTAGGTAAAGCGCCTAAAACGGAAGCATGACTTTTGACCTTGCAAAAGAGGTCACCCGACCGAGGACGATCATCGCAACGGCATTGCTCTTTAGCATTGCCAACGGGTACGCAATCTACCGCGAATTTTACCTCCTTTCGCTTTTGCCGGTCGCGCTCATTTTGGGTTGGGTGCTCATCTATCGGCCCAAGTACGCCCTTTTGTTCATAGCATTGGGGACACCCCTTTCGGTAAATTTTGAGAATATTTCAGCCCTCGGAGGCATCGGGATATCTCTTCCCACAGAGCCTGTGATGGTGGCCCTCATGTTACTCTATCTACTGCGGCTGGCCACCGGTGGCACGATCGATAAGCGGTTCATCAGACATCCGCTCACTGTGGCCATCAGCTTTAGTCTGCTGTGGATGTTGATCACGTCCCTCACCTCACAAATGCCTGTGGTTTCCTTCAAGTTTTTTCTGGCGCGCCTTTGGTTTGTGATCACCATGTATTTTATGATCAGTGCGTTTTTCTCCCGCGAGAAATTTCTGAAGCAATTCGGATACTTGTTGATGATCGGTATGTCAGTTGCCATCATTTACACCATTGTCAGGCATGCGCAGTACAACTTTGCCGAAAGGCCCGCCCACTGGGTAATGACGCCATTGTTTAGTGATCACACGTCTTACGGAGCATTGATCGCCATATTTTTCCCCATGGTTATTTTCCACTTTTGGCGTGCGCCGAATTTGTCGTTCGCGAAGCTTGTCTTCGGAGCCATGTTCATTCTTTTTTGCGTGGGGCTGATTTTGTCTTACACCCGCGCGGCCTGGGTGAGCCTTGCGGTGGCATTGCCCGTGTTCGTTCTCATCAGGCTGAAAATCGATTTCAAATTGGTGCTCCTCGCTGCGGCTGCTGTCGTGGGACTGTTTTTTGCGTTCGAGGACACCATCACCCATCAACTGTCCAAAAACAGCCAGGATTCTTCAGGTGATTTTCGGGAGCATGTGCAGTCCATCACCAACATCTCGAGCGATGCGTCAAATCTCGAGCGCTTCAACAGGTGGAATGCCGCATTGCGCATGTACTCCGAAAGGCCGATCACAGGTTTCGGTCCTGGCACCTACATGTTTCAGTACGCAGTGTACCAGAAAAGTGCTGATAAAACCATTATTTCCACCAACCAGGCCGACGGGGGAAACGCGCACAGCGAGTATCTCGGTCCGCTCTCTGAGCAGGGACTTCCT
This sequence comes from Flavobacteriales bacterium, assembly GCA_020200995.1. Lineage (GTDB taxonomy): Bacteria > Bacteroidota > Bacteroidia > Flavobacteriales_D > Cryomorphaceae > T3Sed10-241. Next base: position 16,391 of record JAIVHQ010000215.1, on the reverse strand, counting down.
GGGGCCTTGCTCGTTGTGGTTGTCTTCGCTTTGGCACTGGTGACGGGCATCAGGCTCTACTATCAACTCGACCATGCGCCATACACCAAGGGCATGGTGCTCTGTATGGTACTGGGTTTGGTCACTTATTTCATACACGGGGTGCTCAATAATTTTCTGGACACCGACAAGGCTTCCGTCCCCGTCTGGGGGTTCATGAGTGCTTTCGTTGCGATTCAGATTTACCGCACAGGAGCTGATTATTTAAACCGGCAGCAAAGCAATGCTGTATCATCAAAATAAGCATTGTCTCCGCGGTGCTCATCCACAGCATCCATGATATTGCCTACCAAATCCTGCACGTGGTGAAGTTTCGGGCATTTCGCAAGTAGCAATTCGCCGAGACGTTCGTATCCGTACTCGTCCTGATGTGCATTCTCAATTTCGATTACGCCGTCGGTGTAGCAGACGAGGCTTGCGTTGGGTGAAAGGGTGATTTCTCCTTTGTTGATAAAGGGCAGGGTGTCGAGCATTCCAATGCCCACGGTGCCGCTTTCCAACACGTGAATTTGGCCGCGATCCCATACCACAGGAGGGTTGTGTCCCGCATTTATGTAGTGCAATGTGCGTGTAGGGCGGTGAAAATAGGCCATGAACATGGTTACAAAGCGGTCACCTTTCACCGTTTCGATCACCTTCTTGTTAAGCTCAATGGCTATGCTTTCGAGGGTCCACTCGGTGTGCTCGAGAAGCGCCCTTAGGTGGGCCTGAACATTGGCCATGAGGAAGGCAGCGCTCACCCCTTTTCCCGATACATCAGCCACGCACATAAAGGCTTCGTCGGCGCTGAAGGGTATGAAGTCACAAAAGTCACCACCTACTTCCTGGTGGGGTTTGTAGAAGGTCGCTACTTCGAAACCATCAGGATTTTGAGTGCCGCTGCCCACCATGAGCGCCTGCATTTCTGCGGCGAGGGCGAGCTCGGTTTTTACCCGCTCCTGCTTCAGGCTTTGCTCGAAGAGAAATTTATTCTCAATGGCAACGCTGATGATGTTGGCAAGGGTCTGAATAAAGCGCATGTGCTTGATGATAGGGCTCATTTTCAATGCCTCATCTTCAAGGTCGCCGATGATGATGTAGGAAAGTGGCCGCTCTTCCCGAAACACGGGAATCAGAAGGTCAAAACCCGCATAGACTTCTTCTTCATTATTATTGGTCAGCCACTTCATGTCTCGGATGTCGCCAAATGTACTCCGCACATCGATGCTGGAAAAATCCTGCTCCACTCCGTATTGAATGGGGCACAGCCACTCATCACCGATCTTGGTGAAAAAAACTGCCCGCTTGATCAGGAGCCTGTTTTCCAAAATGTCTCGGAATTCTTCCAGAAGCTGAGTGGTGGAAAAGTTGTTGTTGATCGCATTGGTAATTTCGAGCAATGCCTTTAGCTTGTAATCCCGTTGCTTTAGCTTTTCCTGGAGGCGTTCTGATTGTACATTTCGAGTCATTGTTCAAACTTTTTTTGAAGGGCCTTGACATCCTCCAAGATAGTCGGAATTTTACGGGTGTTGGCCAATTCTTTGAGTTTCTCTCTCGATTCGCCCACAGGGCTGCCGAAGTACGTTTTTCCACCTTCGAGTGCTTTCGAAATTCCCGTTTGGGCGAGCACCACGGCGCCCGCTCCGATGGTGATATCACTCCGCACTCCGACCTGCCCCCAGAGGGTCACCCCGTCTTCAATCACCACGCAGCCCGCCACACCGACCTGCGCGGCCAGAAGACAATCGCGGCCTATCACTGTGTCGTGGCCTATGTGTACTGAATTATCGATTTTGGTGCCTTCGCCTATTTCCGTAGCGCCGCTCACTCCTTTGTCGATGGTGCAGCCCGCCCCGATTTGGATTTGAACGTCGGCACCGATCTCCGCATTGTCGTAGATTACTACATTGGGATGAATCACAGAGCGGGCACCGATCTTTACATTCTTGCCCAACACAGCGCTTGGAGCCACGACAGCAGTGGGGTGAATTTCCGCTTCTGAAATCTCCCAATTCTGTCTTTTTCGAAAGGCGGACACCAAGGCGTTGAAGGTCGAAAACGGATCGTCAGCGAAAATCAGGGCTTTGCCTTCAGGAGGGGTTACTTCCTTGTTGATCAATATGGTGGTGGCCGCGCTGTTCAGTGCTTTTTCATAATATTTCGGATGGTCTACAAATACGATATCTCCGGGCTTAACCATGTGAATTTCGTTAATGCCCGTTACGGAATGGTCGTCGGGGCCCAGGTATTTGCAGTCGACCATTTCGGCGACTTCTTTCAAGGTGTGTGGCCTGTTTAAGCGCATCGAGTTTGTATTTAGAGGTGTGAAGTACAGCATTTTTTTTCTTGTAGCAGGACGGTGCCCTTTCCATTTTCACAAATTTTGCAGCAGCAAGGTGGTGCGCCTTCCGGCAAAGATGTGCTCGGCTGAGGGTGATGATGTATCTTTGCCGCTTATATTTCGGCTCATGCACTACATTTGTATTTTATTTATTGTTGCCACGGTTTTTACTTCCCCGCTCCGCGCCCAATACGCGCAACAGGAAGTCAAGTACCAAATGGACATTGTTTTCGATGACGCCAACCACCAGTACGAAGGAACCCAGCGCCTCGTTTACAAAAACAATTCGTCAGAGATCCTTGACAAGGTCTATTACCATCTGTTTTACAATGCCTTTCAGCCGGGAAGTATGATGGACGTGCGTTCGCGCACAATCGCCGATCCCGATCCACGCGTTGGCGATCGCATTGCCGATCTGAAACCCGATGAGCAGGGATTTCTTCACGTGCGCTCTCTGACCCAAAACGGAAAGCCTGTAAATTTCAAAGAGGTCGGTACCATTCTGGAAGTCGAGCTCCGCAAGCCGCTTAAGCCTGGCAGGAAAGCCCGTTTCGATATGGAATTCCAGGGCCGGGTGCCCGTGACCATCCGCCGGGCGGGCCGCAACAATAGGGAAGGGGTTGCCTACAGCATGGCGCAGTGGTACCCCAAAATCTGTGAGTTCGACCACCGGGGGTGGCACGCGTATCCTTACATAGCGCGTGAGTTTCATGGCGTATGGGGCGAATTTGATGTGAGCATCACCCTTGACTCGGCCTATACCGTTGCGGCTACGGGGACTTTGGAAAATGCGAAACGTGTGGGCAAAGGCTATTTGCCGGAAGGCAAAAAACTGAGGCGCCCCGACGGCGATAAGCTCACCTGGCACTTCACTGCTGAAAATGTGCACGACTTTGCCTGGGCCGCAGACAAGGAATACGCCCACGTGACGCGGCAAGTCAAAGACGGGCCGATGCTGCACTTCTTTTTTAAAGACACCCCCGACCTGCGCAGCAATTGGGACAAGCTACCCGAGTTTACAGAGGAGATCTTTGAGTACGCAAGCGAGACTTTCGGTGCGTATCCCTATCCGACCTACTCTGTGGTGCAGGGCGGCGACGGCGGTATGGAGTATCCGATGCTCACCCTCATCACGGGGCAGCGCAAGTTCAGCAGCCTTGTGGGCGTCACTGTGCATGAGGTTATACACTCCTGGTACCAGCTGATGCTGGGTACCAATGAAGCCCTCTACCCCTGGATGGACGAAGGCTTTACCACTTATGCAGGCAGTCTGGTGATGAGCCACCTTTTCAACCCCGAAGAGGACACCCGACGCGGCCGGTATTACGATGGGTACATTGCGCTGGCTTTGAGTGGAGTCGAGGAACCCATGTCGAAGCACGCCGACCACTACAATACCAACTATGCATACGGAGCGGCATCGTACAGCAAGGGCGCCGTATTTGTGGCACAGCTCGGGTATGTGCTTGGTGATGAAGTTTTGAAACGCGGGATCAGAGAGTATCATGATGCGTGGCGTTTCAAGCACCCCGAGGCCATCGATTTTATCCGTGTGATGGAAAAAACGAGTGGAACACGCCTTTGGTGGTACCTGAACTACATGATGAACACCACCGAAACCATCGATTACGCCATCGAAGGGGCCGATTCAGACGGCGACAGCACTTTTGTAAAACTGCGCCGCATTGGCAATTTCCCCATGCCAGTAGATCTCGATATCACCCTCAAAGACGGAAGTAAGAGGCGTGTAAACATCCCCTTAAGGATGATGCTGAACGCAAAAGAAGCCGAAGACGACGCACCTTTCACCAGCGCCGAGCCGTGGCCATGGACGCATCCCACTTACGGATTGACCCTCGACATTCCATTGGAAGAAATCAGCAAAATAGAAATCGACGAGTCGCAGAGGCTCGCCGATGTAGACCGTACCAACAACGTACTGGATTTGGAGGCCAAGCCTGAAACTGAAAATGAGACTGAAACCGAAGATCCTGACAACACAGAAAGCAATTGATGACCATTTACCGAACACTTACCGCAGTTGCTGCAATCGCGATGATTGCCGCCACGGGCTGCAGGCCTGAACCTGCGAGCGAGGCCGAATCAGCTCCTGAGCCAAAATATGCCGTTGACCACCACAGCTTCGGCAACCCGAACGAGATCGCCGTTACCCACCTTGACCTGGTCCTGAACGTAGATTTCGATAAGCGCATGCTGATGGGTACGGCCACCTTTAAGCTGGAGCGAAATTCGGGAAATACCCTGGTACTCGATGCGCGCGATTTGGATATTCGCAGCGTAAAACACGGAAAACCTTTAGAAGGTGGAGAGCACGCAGTGGCTGAATTTAAAATCAAAGAAGGCAATGAGCACGGAGACATTCTGGAGATTCAGCTGAACGACTCGGCTGAGTTGGTAACGATTGATTACTCGACGTCGCCTGATGCTGCGGCATTGCTCTGGCACTCGCCTTCACAAACGCACGACAAGAATTCGCCGTTCCTTTTTACACAAGGTCAGGCCATCCTTACGCGGTCATGGATTCCGATTCAGGACAGCCCGGCACTGCGCATTACTTACAATGCGAAAATTCGCACACCTGAAGGCATGCTGGCCGTGATGAGTGCCGAAAACCCCACGGAAAAAAATGAGGACGGCGTTTTCGAATTTCGCATGGAGCAGCCCATTCCGCCTTACTTAATGGCCCTCGCCGTGGGTGACCTCGAATTTGCCCCTCTCGGTGACCGCACCGGGGTGTATGCTGAGCCGGGCTTGCTCGAAGCCGCCGCCCGTGAATTTGAAGACACAGAGAAAATGCTGGAAACAGCTGAAAACCTTTACGGGCCATACGTGTGGGATCGGTTTGATATTTTGGTGCTGCCGCCCAGCTTTCCCTTCGGCGGAATGGAAAATCCGCGGCTCACTTTCGCGACGCCTACCATCATCGCGGGCGACAAATCGCTTACCGGACTGATCGCTCACGAGCTGGCCCACAGCTGGAGCGGCAACCTCGTGACCAATGGTTCCTGGAACGACTTCTGGCTCAACGAAGGCTTTACCGTGTATTTCGAGAAGCGGATTATGGAAGCCCTTTACGGCCCCGAATACGCCGAGATGCTCAATGTTCTGGGTTATCAGGACCTGCTGGCCACCATTGAAAGGCTGGGGCCTGAGAGCGAAGATACCGAGCTGAAGCTCGACCTCGAGGGCCGCAACCCCGATGATGGGATGAACGATATCGCCTACGAAAAAGGTTACCTCATGCTGAGGTCGCTGGAAGAGTGGGCGGGACGTGAGGCTTTTGACGCCTTCCTGATGGAATACTTCAGGGTGCATGCTTTCGAAACCATGACGACGGCGCGCTTTATTGACTACCTCGATGCCACCCTATTTGCGGACGCGAAAGAGCGTCCCGACGTGGAGGCTTGGATTTATAAGCCCGGACTTCCTGAGGGCCATCCAGTGCCCGTTTCCGACGTTTTCGACAGGGTGGACTCCGTGCGAAATATGTGGCTTGAAGATCAGACTGCTGCTGCGGTATTGCCCGTTGAGAAGTGGAGTACCCACGAGTGGCTGCACTTCCTGCGCGGTATTCCCGAGGGCATCCCGGCCGAGCAGTTGGCCGAGCTCGATGCGGCTTTTGATCTCACCAAATCGGGCAACTCCGAAATCGCTTTTGCCTGGTTTCTCCAATCTATTCACAGTGATTACCGCCCCGCATTCGATGCCATGGAGGCCTTTCTGATTGAGGTGGGCCGCCGCAAATTTCTCGAACCGCTCTACGCTGCCCTGGCTGAAGATGAAGCCCACCTGAAATGGGCGAAGCGGGTGTACAAAGAAGCCCGGCCCAACTACCACTCCGTCACCGCTGTGACGATAGATGAGGTTTTGGATGCGGGTGAGTGAGGCGTGACGTGGCACTCCAATTAGCTAAAAGTTCATCACCTGCGTCACTCAGAACGGAGCGAAGCGCAGTGAAGAGTCTCCCTTTTTTCGGATTTTTAAGAACAGTCTGTATTCAATCTTTTGTTTTCAGATAAAAAGGAGACTCTTCAGTCACTGGTTTCGCTGCGCTGCACCAGCTCCTTCTGAGTGACGCGGGATAGTAACTGTGCGCACCAATTAGAAAACAGCTCGATATATTCGTCCCTCAGAACGGAGCGCAGCGCAGTGAAGAGTCTCCTTTTTCTCGGAGTGTTAGGCTCTTCGGCCCGAAATCCGTGGAGGGTAGCGTAGTCGCGCAGATTGCTTAATCATGTAGTACCAAAACAGGCATAGAAGCCTCATTAACCAATTTTTGACTCACAGAATTGTGAAACAGGCTCTGGAAAAAGCCCCGCTCGCGCTGCACTACTGTGAGCAAATCTGCTCCGTCTTTTTCTAAAGCGTCTGAGAGGCCATCTTCGATGTCGTTTTCAAAAATGAATGCAAAGACCGGTGCTTTGCTTTTGAAGGTGGAGACTATTTGTTTCTTAAAGGCCTCGCTTTTGGAATGGTCGAATGACTCGTCCGTTTTGCGGACGTGGAGAAAGCGAATCATGGCGTCGTGTCTTTCGGCCAGTGCCTCAACGATTTTAAATGCTTCAGGATGGTTGAGGTCTTTGAGGTCGGTGGCGATGATAATCTTTTCAATATTCTTGAAAGGTTTCTCTGCCGGCACCGCCAGGAGTGGACATTTCACGTTACGAGCTGCCGCCGCTGCATTGCTACCCAAAAACTTTTCGGTGATTCCGCTCGCTCCTTGTGTGCCCATCACTACGAGGTCGATGTCTTGAGTCTCGGTATATCGATGGATCACATCGGTTACCGTGCCGTGTTTGGCTTTGTATGTAATATCCAGTCCTTGAGCAACTTCCAGTTTTTCGACCCTTTCACGCAATTCGCCCAGGCTTTCCTCTGCATTTTTGCGCAGCAGGTCAGTAATGTCGACCATGACAGCTGTGCCTGTAGGGGGCATGAGGTAGGCGTGGATAACCGTAATCGATGCCCCTGTGGCTTTTGAGTGGTTGAGGGCGTGGATGAGGGCGTTAAAAGCGCCTTCGGAAAAGTCTGTTGGAACCAGTATTTTTTTCATCAGTAGGTTTATTGGCAAGGTAGGAAGTGATTCTTTTCAAAGATACGTTTGAGCAATGAGATGGACAACGAAATCAGCGTACAGGCAAAAAAAAACCGCTCTTAAAGAACGGTTTTTTTAAATAAAAGTAAACCTTATCGTTTGTCAAAGGAGGTGTAGTTCCGCTCTTTGGCGCCGATATAAACCTGACGGGGTCGACCGATAGGCTCATTATTTGAAACCATCTCTTTCCATTGTGCGATCCATCCCGGAAGGCGGCCGATGGCGAAAAGTACGGTAAACATCTCTGTGGGAATGCCGATGGCGCGGTAGATGATACCGCTATAAAAGTCTACATTCGGATAGAGGCCGCGCTCAATAAAGTATTCATCCTTAAGTGCAATGGCTTCAAGTTCCTTGGCCATTTCCAGTGCGGGGTCGTCCACACCGAGTTTTTCCAACACATCGTCGCAAGACTTTTTGATGATGGTAGCGCGTGGATCGAAGTTTTTGTAGACGCGGTGTCCAAATCCCATCAATCGGAAGGGATCGTTTTTGTCTTTGGCCTTGTCGATCCACTTTTGCATATCGCCACCTTCTCTGATCATGCGTTCGAGCATTACAATCACAGCTTGGTTGGCACCGCCGTGAAGTGGCCCCCAAAGCGCAGAAACGCCGGCGGCGATGGAAGAGTAGAGGTTGGCTTTCGATGAGCCTACGATTCTCACAGTGCTGGTGGAGCAGTTTTGCTCGTGGTCAGCGTGGAGAATCAAAAGTTTGTTGAGTGCATCCACCACCACGGGGTCGAGAACGTAGTCTTCGCTCGGTACCGCAAACATCATGTAGAGAAAGTTCTCCACGTAGCTCAGACTGTTGTCCGGGTAGATGTAGGGCTGGCCTTTGCTCGATTTGTAAGACAGGGCTGCGAGCGTCGGTATTTTCGCGATAAGGCGGTGGATCGTGAGCTCAACGTCCTTGTCGGTTCGATCGGGGTTTTGCGATTCGGGGTAGAAGGTACTCATGGACGAAAGCATCGACGACAAGATACCCATGGGGTGGGCATTTGACGGAAATGCTTCGTAGAAGCGCTTCATGTCCTCGTGTATGAGCGTGTGGTTGGTGATGTTGTCGGAAAAGCTGTCCATTTGATCAGCCGTGGGCAGCTCTCCGTTAATGAGCAGGTAGGCCACCTCGAGAAAATCGGACTCTTTGGCGAGTTGCTCAATGGGGTAACCGCGGTACCTCAGGATTCCTTTCTCTCCGTCCAAAAAGGTAATCGCCGACTTGGTAGATCCCGTATTCTTAAACCCCGTATCCAGGGTAATCAATCCCGATTGTGCCCTGAGGGCAGAGATGTCAATGGCGGTCTCGTTTTCGGAGCCCACCGTGAGGGGAAATTCGTAAGTCTTGTCGTTTACCGTGATTTTAGCCTTTTCGCTCATATGTTCTATAGGGTAATTGTAGTTATTTGCTTATCGCAAAAGTATGAATATAAAGGTTTTTTCCGACAATTGAGCACCAATCAAAGGGATCTTTTTATGCCAAAATTTCTAAAACTTTTACGCGAGAATTTTTATTTAGATTGCTTCACGTATTCCTGCCACTCCATTTGCTGGTAGATGTCTTCACCGAAGTAGCTGAGAATGGGCATGATTTGTTCAGGTTTTTGGAACCCTTGCACCGGGGAGAGGATCTGAAACTCCTCATTCATATACACGATGGTCGGGTAGGCAATTCGTCCGTTGACCGGCGCGATAGCCCTTGTGAGGTCATGGGTGCTGTTGCGTCCTCTTGTTTTTGCCGGATCAAAATTGTCGTTTCGGAATTCCTTGCCCTGAAATGTGATGGCTTCTTCGCCTTCCGCATCGAACTTGATGGCGTAGTAGTGTTCGTTGATGTATTTTACCACCTCGGGGTCGCTGAAGGTGGTTTTGTTCATCATCTTGCACGGGCCGCACCAGCTGGTGTACACATCGACGAGTACTTTCTTGGGTTCTTTCTTCATCAGGGCCTCCACCTCGCTCATCTCAACCCAGTTGATTTCAGCCTGTGCTGAGGCAAAATTTGCTGCGGCAAAAAAGAAAACCGCTATCATTAATTTTTTCATATTCAAAAATTTGTTTTCACTCCCATTGCAAATATAGTGCCTTTCATTGAATGAGGGCTTGCGGGAAAATCAGATATGCATTGGATGTAGGCGGCCAATGCGCGGCTTCATTGATATGCTGTATTTTACAGCAAGCGAAATGGGCAGCGCACACCCTGCAAGAAGAAGGAATCAAAAAAACCGCACACCATTTGGCTCGATTCGCACCCGATCATTTTTCGCTTCAAAACAGATACGGTCAACCTGTTGAGCGGTTGTATTCTGAGCGAGTAGTTTGTAAATGATATTATTTACTCTAAAATTGAAATTAACTATGAACGTCACATCGAGTGTTTTTCAGTCCACGCGGACATCACATTTTGTGCAAGCTGCTATTGGACTGAAAAATGTATCGAGATGATTAAAAGACAGGGGTAAATAATGGAAATTATCCTTTGCGAAGCATCTCGATACATTTTTTCAGGCATCAACATCTCGTTGGGAAGGAAACTTTATAAATGCCTGAAAAAACACTCGATGTGACGATCCTACTTACAGAGATTTTGAGCGATTTCAGTCACTCAACGGGTTAGGTCAGCAGCTTATTTGCTTTCAGTCATCCGAATTTATTGTCTATCTGTTTTTTTAGTCTAGTGTTTGGCTTTAGAGTTCGAGAGCAAGGCTTGCGAAGGCCCCAAAAACCGGAGTTTACAAGTCGTAAATGAGGATTTTTGGGCCGAGCATAACGCAGCTATCGGACTCTAAAGTCAGACACTAGTGAATTCCGTGCATCCACTTGCGGAGAGTAGGGACCAGAATAAAAAGAAGCGCCGCAGCCCCCATCACTACTGCCACACCCCAAATCAAATAAGTGTCCGAATAAACTTCAAGGGTCACTGTGGGAGGCGCCGTTTCACCTACAGCATCACTCGCGGTGAGCTCGCCTATGAGCCCTGCCATTTTGTTGGCCAGTGAAATAGAAAGGAACCAGGCACCCATCACAAACCCAACGGCCTTGGCAGGTGAGAGTTTTGTGATCATCGAAAGTCCCACGGGCGAGAGACAAAGCTCGCCGGTGGTGTGAAAGAAGTACATCGCGATCAGAAAGGCCATGGACACCATGCCTTCAACGGCAAAGAATTCGGCGCCGAGTACGATGACCGCAAACCCGAGAGCCAGGAAGAACAACCCGAGCACAAACTTCATGGGGGTGGAAGGCTCGCGGCCACCCTGCCGCATTTTGATCCACATCCATGAGAATGCGGGTGCAAGCAAGATGATGAAAAGGCTGTTGAAAAACTGAAAAGTAGGGGCGGGTATGCCGGCGCGGTGCACATTCCTTTCGGTAAAGAGCGTGATCGAGCCGCCGGCCTGCTCAAAGAGCGCCCAAAACACCGCGTGAAAAACGAACAAGACCATCACCACCCAGAGCCGCTGCTTGCCCGCTTCGTCTTTTTGCTTGAGCGACATCACCAATAGCACCAAAAGGATGCCCACACTTAGCACCAGCAAAATCACGGTGACCGCCTCACTCAGGTTGAGAAACTGCGCACAAATCGGGATGAAAAGCACAGTGGCGATGATGGTGAGCCATTGGTTGCGCTGGAGCTTCGGCGTGGTGTACACCTCAAATATTTCGGCCTCAGCATCGAGCACTGCCTGACGCTCTTCTTTTGAGGCAGAGAGGCGGGCTAAATCGGCTTCTTCGTCAATCTCTTCGGTGATGTCGTGGGAGCTGGGGTTGATGCCTTTTTTGCCGAAAGAGGCGGGGCCGAAAAGCCAGAACACGACCAGGCCTAGCAGCATACCGATGCCCGCAAGCCCGAAACCGTAGTGCCATCCGATCTCATCGGCCACATAGCTGCAGGTCACGATCGAGAGCAGGGCGCCGATGTTCACACCCATGTAGAATATGGTAAACGCCCCGTCTTTGCGGCTGTCGTTGAGGCCGTAAAATTTTCCGAGGAAACTAGAAATGTTGGGCTTGAAAAACCCGTTTCCGATGATAATGAAGGTGAGTGAGATGAAAAACAGCTGCATATTGCCGCTGAAATACATGCCTTCAAGGGCCAGTGCAAAGTGGCCCGCCATCATCAGGATACCACCGAACATGATCGCCTTTCGAAATCCCAATACCTTGTCGGCCAGTATTCCGCCCACTACTGGAAAGAGGTACACCATGGCCGTGTAGGATCCGTAAATGCCGAGGGCCTGCTTATCGGCGGCGTTTTGGCCGAGGTGGGCGAAGAGTTCCTGCACCATGTACAGGGTGAGAAGGGCCCGCATGCCGTAGTAGCTGAAGCGCTCCCACATCTCTGCGAAGAAAAGCACGAACAGCGCTTTGGGGTGGAGCTTTCGGTTGCTGTAAATGATGAACGGGACCCAGACGAGCACAAATGCCCAGGCAATGACCATGATCCAAAATGCGATGCTCATGAGGTTTCGGTTTGTTGGTTATATCGTCGCGGCGCTCATTCACCGCTTCATTTTATTTTTCTTCCGCAAGGGCATCATCCGCCAGGGCAAATTTTTCCTGTTCTGGTATTACTTTGTCGGGTTTGTCTTCAGCACCGTGCGTAAGGCGTTTCAGCGGCTTCAGCATGGCGATGACAATCCCGCCGATCACGGTGCAAAATAGGGCGATTCCGGTAAATATTTCCAAATCTCCTGCCGATTGTGCCCACTCGCCGAGCAGTCCGGCCACTTTGTTGCCGATGCCCGTAGCGGCAAAGTAGATCCCCATCATCAGTGAAGCGTACTTCAGGGGTGCCAGTTTTGTGATAAACGAAAGCGCCACCGGTGAGGCGCAAAGCTCACCCACCGTGTGAAAGAGGTAGGCCAGCACCAGCCAATACATGGCCGATGAGCCCGTGGCATCGTGCTCCATTGCTGCACCCGTCATAAAGAGGAAGCCCCAGCCCATGATAATCACGCCGATGGCCATTTTAAAGAGCGACGACGATTCTTTTCCTTTCTGTTTTCGGTTGTACCAGAATCCCGCAACGCCCGTTCCGAGGGTGATAATAAAGAAGGCGTTGACCGATTGAAACCAAGAGGCCGGCACCGTGAAACCCATGAATACGCGGTTGGTTTTTTCCTCTGCGTAGAGGTTCATCAATCCGCCGGCCTGTTCGAAGGCACCCCAAAATACAATGATCAGCAGAAAACTGAGGATCATCACCTTCATCCGGTCGCGTTCTATAGGAGTAAGGTCGCGTTTGAGAATTTCCTTGTCTTCGTCACTGGCACTTCCAGCGGCCTCACCAATACCGATGAGGTATTTCGTTCCCCACATGAACACGGCCTGCCCGAGCAGCATGCCAATACCAGCCATTCCGAAGCCGTAGTGCCATCCGTACACTTCGCCAACGTAACCCACGGCGAGGGCAGATAAGAAGGCACCTACGTTGATTCCAATGTAGAATATGGTAAATCCCTTATCCCTGCGGTCGTCGCCGGGAGGGTAGAGCCCGCCTACCATGGTCGAGATATTGGGCTTGAGCCCGCCGACTCCCACTACGATGAGCGCCAATCCGGTAAAAAATGCCCACGGTGCATCGATCGCGAGCACTCCGTGACCCGCGCAGAGCAGGAGTCCGCCAATGAGCACGGTACGTTTTTGACCCCAAACCTTATCGGCAATCCAGCCCCCGGGAATGGACGCCACATAGACCAGCATGGTATACCATCCGTACAATTGCAATGCTTCCGAATTGCTCCATCCAAAGCCGGGGTTATCGCCTGTCACACCCGCCACAAGGTACAGGACCAGGATCGCACGCATCCCGTAATAGCTGAACCTTTCCCACAGCTCTGTGAAAAACAAAATATAAAGTCCTTTCGGGTGTCCCAGAAACTCCTCGCGCATCAGTTCTTTTTCGCGGGCGTCAAGCGTTTTACTCATTTCCTACAGGTTCGTTTTTATGAAATCAGTCATTTTTGTATACAGGTGGTGGCGCGTATTCCCGCCGTAGATAAAGTGATTTTTATTGGGGTATATCATCAGTTCAAACTGCTTGTCGGCGTTCACCAAAGTGGTAACCATCTCCATGCTGTTTTGATAATGTACATTATCATCGGCCGCGCCGTGCACCAGCAGGTAATGTCCTTTGAGCTTGTCAACGTGGTTGATGGGTGAGTTTTCGTCGAAGCCTTCAGGGTTTTCCTGCGGGGTGCGCAGGAATCGCTCGGCGTAAATCGTGTCGTAGTAGCGCCAGTTGGTCACGGGGGCCACTGCGACCCCGAGTTTAAAATATTCGGCGCCTTTGGTCATGCAGAGCGAGGTCATGTAGCCTCCATAGCTCCAGCCCATCATGCCGATCCGATTTGCGTCGACAAAAGTTTCTGCTCCGAAGTGTTTTGCCGCTGAAATGAAATCCTCCGTTTCGAGCTTGCCGAGGTTGAGGTAGGTGCTGTGCTTGAAGTCGCGACCGCGGCGCATGGTTCCGCGCGGATCAACGGAGACAACCACATACCCTTGTTGGGCCAACATTTGGTGCCACATGTAATTGCTGTAATCCCATTTCTTGCTTACGGTATTTTTGCCGGGACCGCCGTAGATCATAAACATAAGCGGATAAGATTTATCAGGATCAAAATCGTACGGCTTGATCATCCAGTAATTCAGGCTGTGGCCTGCTTCGGTTGTAAAACTGCCGAAGGTCTTGGGGCTCATTTTGTATTCCTCAAGCCGCGATTTCAGTGCCTGATTGTCTTCCAGCAAGCGAATCTCTTCTCCTGAATTAAAGCAGAGACTTACCCTTGGGGGCACATCGGCATGCGATTCGAAATTGATAAAGTAGGTGTAGTTAGAGCTGAAAGTCGCCGTGTTCACCCCACTGTTTCGCGTTAGTTGCACGGGCTTCAGGCTGCTCGATTTACCGGTTTTGAAAATTTTACCGTAGTGCACGGAATACACTGCTTGCTCCAGCGGACTCTCCATGGCGGCTGAGAAGTATACGGTTTCGTTTTCCTGATCAACACCGTAAAAGTCGATCACTTCCCATTTGCCCATGGTCAGCCGCCCCACTTCCTTTCCGGAAAGGGCGTAGGCGTAAATGTGGTTCCACCCGTCGCGCTCGCTGTTCCAGATGAAATGCTTGCCATCGTCCAGGAAGATAAGGTTGTCGTTCACTTCTAGATATGTGTCAGACCGCTCGTCGTAGATGCGGGTCACCGGAATGTCTGCAGATTTGGCTCGGGTATCGGCCAGGAGGAACTCGAGGTGGCTTTGGCGGCGGTTCATGCGCATTACGCAAAGTTCGTTGTCGCTTTTGGTCCATTTGATGCGCGGAATATATTGCTCGGGATCGGGGTCGATGCGCACATCGCGCGATTTTTGCGATGCAAGATCGTAGACCAGAATGCGCACTTCGCTGTTTTTTTCGCCGGCTTTGGGGTATTTGAAATCGTACGGTTGCGGATACAGCCCGCCGTAAATCGCCATGGAAAATTCGCGCACCTCACTTTCGTCAAATCGGTAGTAAGCGATTTTGGTGCCCTCGGGCGACCAGTAGAATCCGCGGTGAAAACTGAATTCCTCCTCGTACACCCAATCCACGGCGCCGTTGATGATTTTGTTTTTCTCCCCGTCGTCGGTCACGCGGATTTCGCTGCCTGCGTCGAGGTCGGCTATGTAAATGTCGTTGTCGCGGACGAAGGCCACCTGATTGCCCACCGGCGAGAAAGCAGCCAGCGATTGCTTACCAAGGCTAAAATCGGTGATGGGGGCGAGGGTGCCCGAGCCCATGTCGAAAGCGAAGTAATTCGCCCGCGAAGATCGGCGGTAGATGGGCTCGTAGGCTGTGGCCAGCAAAAGTCGGTTCTCTTCGTCGTTGAAACTGTATGCCGCAAAGCTGAAATTCTCGAGGCTGTCGGTTTCGATATCTGAGGGCCTGAGCAGGGTATCGACTTCGGCGCCTGTATCATAGGCGTGCTTGATGATGTACTGCCCCCCCGATTCATCACGCGCCATACTCGTGTAGTGAATTCCGTCGTTCATGCTTCGGATGCCCGACACTGATCGGGCCGAAAACTCGCCGGATTTCCAAATTTTTTCGAGGGTGATTTCAGCTTCCTGGGCAAAAACAGAGGAGGTAAGTGCCACAAAAAGAATTAAAGCGAACTTTCCGGTCATTGATTTGTGTTTCGATGGTGAGGCGAACGGGCGGTGAATATATGAAAATAGCACTACATCCCATGTGGCAATTGTGGAAACAGAGGTTGCTCAGGCTCCTTTCGGCGGCTACATTTTTGTTAAAAACCTCCGCCGTTTTTCGGGGTTGATGTGGTGAAAATAAGCGGTGGGATTCCAAGCCTTTTGCATATTTAGGATACATGATTGTAAAATTAATCGGCCTTCTTTTTAGGGTTGAAGGGATGCTTAAATTGAATGATCTGGAGCTTTAATTTTTTTTAACTTCTTATAATTGTTATTTTTATGCCTGGGCTTCAGGATTATTTACAGAGGTGCCCACCCCGATGATTGATTGTATTGGTGTACAAATGACAAATTAAATCTACCTTAATTAGGTTTTTTAAATTCAAAACTCTTACATTTGTTTTGCTGAGGGCAACAAAACGCTAACCCTTCTTTCATCGTCTCACTCTATCCCGGTTAGCGGTTTCCCCAGTATAGTTTTTCTGTTTCATAGCCCTAAAAACCCTGCAAACGAGCAGGGTTTTTAGGTTTATGACGTTTTTGTGCGGAGTCACCGCTTTGTAAAGCGACCTGCGGAACAATCTTCTAAAATTTCGTTGCAGTAATTTCCTTTGATTGTCACCGATGGTCGCCGAGGCCAAACCCGCCTCTACCTCTCCTTTATACTTTTCAACACCCCGAACTCCCTATTCAGCTCAATCAGCACGATCCTGATAAAGGCGTAGGTCGGTAT
>JAIVHQ010000291.1 GCA_020200995.1 Flavobacteriales bacterium | reverse complement strand
GAATGAAACTTGGCCATTGATGGAGTCTGGATTTGTGTAAAGCGGTGCAAAAATAGGGAGAAGGGCCTTAGCGGCAAATTTCGATAGGATAAACGCGAATGTTTCTGTGATTGTTTGGCACGTCCTTCGGAGTGCCACTGATTTTTGGGCCCGCCTTCGGCGACCGATAAAAGTAACTACTAAAAAAAGGAATTCCATTCGTGTGCATTGGAGTCATTCGTGGTTAAAGAAAAAGGCCGCCTTCGGCGACCGAAAAAAAGAACCACGAATAGACGAATGAACACTAATTTTCACGAATGAAAAATGGGTTTTGACGGGAAATGCTCGACAAAGAGGAACCCCATTCGTGTGTCTTGGTGTCATTCGTGGATAGAGAAAAAAGCCGCCTCTGGCGGTAAAAAAAAAGGAGCCACGAATGCACGAATGAACGCGAATGACACGAATGAAAAGTAGGATTCAAAGCGGAATGCTCGATAAAGAAGAACCCCATTCGTGTGTCTTGGTGTCATTCGTGGTTAAAGAAAAAGGCCACCTGCTTGTGCTGAGCGAAGCCGAAGTACGGCGACCGAAAAAAAGAACCACGAATAGGCGAATGAACACGAATTTAGACGAATGGAAGATGAGTGTCGCAGCGGAATGCTCGAAAATCTCAATCTGTGTTTGTGCTCTTTATCAGTGATATTTGGATCAATACTTCATCAGTGACTCTATGGCCTCGCCGACTTTTTCGGCGTTGGGAATCATGGCTTCTTCTAAAGTGCTGTTGAGCGGAATGGCGGGCAGGTCTTCGGCGGCCAGGATGCGCACGGGAGCGTCGAGGTGCTCGAAGGCGCGTTCCTGAATCATCCCGGCGATGCTTTTGGCAAAGGTGCACCCGCTCGGCTCTTCGGTGACCACGAGCACGCGGCCGTGTTTTTTTGCGGAAGCGGCAATGGAGTCCTCATCGAGGGGCGAGATGGTGCGCAAGTCGAGAATTTCCACCTTACCAGGCCACTGCTTTGAGGCGGTCATAGCCCAGTACACGCCCATGCCGTAGGTGATTACGGCTATGGATTCGCCGTTGGCCACGGCTGCTTCATCGGCTTCCTGCGCCACGCGGGCCACACCGATGGGCACGGCGTAATCGCGGTCGGGAAGGGGGCTTTTGGCGCCTGCCGTTCCTTTTATTTTACTCCAGTAGAGTCCCTTGTGCTCAAGAACCACAACGGGGTTGGGGTCGTAATACGCTGCTTTCATGAGGCCCTTCATATCGGCGCCGTTGGAGGGATACACCACTTTGATCCCGCGGATGTTGGCCAGTACGCTCTCCACGCTGCTGCTGTGGTAGGGGCCGCCGCTGCCGTATGCGCCGATGGGCACGCGGATCACCGCGCTCGCCGGCCACTTTCCGTCGCTGAGGTAATAGCTGCGGCTCAATTCGGTAAAAAGCTGGTTGAGGCCCGGCCAGATGTAGTCGGCAAACTGCACTTCGACGATGGGGCGCGCGCCCGTAGCGGCCATGCCCACCGTGCTGCCGATGATGAAGGCCTCCATGATGGGGGTGTTGAACACGCGGTCGTCGCCGAATTTTTTGGCGAGGGTGGCAGCTTCGCGAAACACGCCTCCGAGGCGGCCGCCCACATCCTGCCCGTAGAGCAGGGCTTCGGGATGGTCTTCCATGATTTCCTGCACGGCAAAGAGGGCGCAGTCCACCATCAATGTTGTTTCCGCACCGGCGGGGTGGCGGGTGCCGCGCTCCTCGGTGATCGGTGTCGGGGCAAAATCGTTGGTAAAAAGGTCCTCGGGTTTCGGATCGTCGGCTTCGAGGGCGCGGTCGTAGTCGGTGGCTACTGTTTTGGTAGCTTCGTCCATGACGGCATCGAGGTCGGTTTCGCTCCAACCGTTTTCCAAAAGGTAGTTGCGAAAGCGGGGCAGGGGATCGCGCTTTTCGTGTTCCTCGAGGTCGTCGCGGTACCACTCCTTGCGCACCCCGCTGGTGTGGTGGCCGAGGAGGGGGACTTTGGCGTGCACCAAAAAAGGCCTCCGCTCGCTGCGCACGGTGACGAGCACTTCGGCCATGGTATTCCACGATTCTTCAAAGTCGGTGCCGTCGATGGAGCGCACTTCGAGGCCTTTAAAACCGCGGGCGTACCACGCGGAGTCATTGGCGCGCACTTCATCGGCGCTGGCTGAGATGTCCCATTCGTTGTCCTGCACCAGGAAAATGAGGGGCAGCTGCTTGAGGGCCGCCATTTGGAGTGCTTCAGAAATTTCACCTTCTGTCATGGCCGCATCTCCGATGGAGCAAATGCAGACGGAAGGAACCTTCGGGTTGCGGAGTCCTTTTCGCTCCATGTATTGAATGCCCATGGCCACGCCCGCACTCGGTATGGCCTGCATGCCGGTGGCGCTGGAATTGTGCGGAATTTTTGGCATGTCATCCCGCCGCAGGCTCGGGTGAGAGTAGTAAGTGCGGCCGCCGCTGAAGGGGTCGTCTTTTTTGGCGAGAAGCTGAAGCATGAGCTCGTAGGGCTCCATGCCGATGCCGAGCAGGATGGAATCGTCGCGGTAGTAGGGAAACACAAAATCGTCTGCGTTGAGCTGCATTGAGGCCGCGAGCTGTATGGCCTCGTGGCCGCGGCTGGAGGCGTGCACGTATTTTGCCGTCACCTCCTTATTTGCCTCGTAGAGGTCGCTCATGGCCCTTGCGGAGCACATTTTGCGCCATGCAGATTCCAGAATATTTTTTTCAATTGCGGACGTTTTCACGTTCCGTTTTTCAGTAGCCGTTGCCATAATTATGTGTTACGCCTCAAAGGTACGAAATGAGGTGCAAGGAAAAAGGAATGCACCTGCGACGCGCCCTGTCGACTTAAGTTTTGGCAAGTCAAGCCGCATCTCGATTCTTCTCCAAGCTGAAAGAGGGAGGATACGTTGTGAAAGTTTGAAAAAATCAAGTCATCTGAGGAGATTTTCACCTTTCAACGGCGACGGGGCTTGGTCAATCTATATATTTTAAGTATTTTACTGCCAAAATTAAATCAAAATTAAAAAAATCATGGCAACACAAATTTTATCTAAAATCGTACACGGAATTAAAGGCGGCGTGTCCGCAACACTCAAAGGAGCAGCTGATGTAGGCAGCTCTGTAGCCAACGTTGTAAAAGACGTCAGCGTTAAAACCCTCACGGGCGCAGGCGAACTGGCCGTGAAAGGCATACAGATTCCCGCATCGATTGTGGCGGGTGCCATTGAAGGCATCTCAGCAATCGGAACCACCCTCGTGAAATCAGTTAAGGGCATTGTAGAAGGTACCATTCAAGGTGCCGTAAATGCCGGTGTATCGCAGGAAGATGCGGTAAAAGGTTCCGTTCGTCAGGCCATCATGTCTGCAAAAGATCTGGGAGTCGACACCGCGAGCATCGCTGTAGAGGCCATCAAAGGCGCCGTGAGCGGGGTAAGGCAGGTAGGTGGTGACACCGTAAGTGCCACAAAGCACGCCATCGTTGCAGCGCTCGACGCGGCCAAAGACATAGGCGAAGAGTCGGTGGTGTCGGTACGCGGCGCACTAAACGAAAGTGTGGACGGTGCCAAGGACATCCTGAACGAAATCAAGAAATAGGTTTTAAATTTCGAACCCAATTCGCAAAGGACGCGGCCGATGGTCGCGTCTTTTTTTTGGTCCGAACTTTTATGGTCTTTATAGAAGGGGCCATTATTTCTCAAGTGACCTGCTGAGCGGTTGAAACTGCACAAGTAGTTTGTAAATCAGATTTTTTAATCTAAAATTGCAATGTAAAATAAACGTCACATCGAGTGTTTTTCAATCCACACAAATATAGCAACTTGTGCAAGCTGATCTCGGACTGAGAAATGTGTTGAGACCTATCGAAGGGAATTTTCCTCTTATACGGGTTCTCGATTCTTCCGCTGCGCTCCATGAGATGTTTTTCAAGGTATCCACTTTGTGGATGACATAAAGTGCGCGAAGTTCAATTTTTTCCGGCATTGGTGTGTGCGTTTTCGAGTAAGGTCGTTAAGGCCGGAAAAAACATTCGACCTAACGTTTACAAGATGAGTGGAGTCCGGAAATTTTTCTAACTCATGCCTTCGATTTGCCAATTAAAACGAAACTAAAACCAACCCATTGAAAAAAGTAATGATCATTACCCTCGTCACACTACTCGTGCTCGCCATCGTGGGCATCGCCTTTCTGAACACGGCTAAATTTGGCAAATTGCCGGCAGGTGATCGCCTTGCCCGTATTGAGCAGGCGCCCAACTACCGCGACGGCGCCTTCCACAACCAGAGTCATACCCCCGACCTCACCGAAGGCGCGGGCTATTGGGAGGTGGCCAAGGAATTTCTCTTTACTAAGAAGCCCAACCTAAATCCGGTCGACAGCATACCATCCATCAAAACCGATTTGTTGGCCTTGCCACCCGACCGCGACGTGCTCGTCTGGTTTGGGCATTCCTCTTACTACCTGCAGGTGGACGGCAGGAAGTTTCTCGTCGATCCGGTGCTCAGCGGCTCGGCCTCGCCCTTGCCTTTCGGCACCAAGTCCTTCGCGGGCACCGACATCTACGGGGTCGATGATTTTCCCGAAATTGACGTGCTCTTCATCTCCCATGACC